>DATAIE010000516.1:0-19899 GCA_036262875.1 Verrucomicrobiales bacterium | reverse complement strand
AAAGGCGGCGAGAGCAGCCGGCGGGACGGATTTTTTCTCCAACTGCGCTATCAGCCACTGCTGTTCCGGCGGCAATCCCGCGGCACTCAGAACCCCTGCCCGCGTTTTGTTATCCGCGTCCTTTTCCTCCCGGCTGATGCGCGCGGCGGTCAGCAGGAGCATGGCAAAATCGCGATGAGGTCCGTCCTTCGCCTGCTGCTCCAGCCAGGACTGCGCGCCATCATTTTTCTTGATATCAGTCGTCCACATGGCGTGCCGCGCGGGGCCGAGGAGCACCGGCATCCATTCCGGTTTCAGAACGGGACCGGCGGTTGCCACCAGTTGCTGTAAGGTGAACTTCCCGTCTTTTCCAGGAGCCTTCCCGGCCTTGATCAAAAGATCTCCCGTGTGCATGGACAGGTCGAGATTCGATTCCACGCCGCACCCCTTGTCCGTAGCGCTCATGGCGGTGATGGCGGCGATGATGTTAGGAAGCCTGGGATCGGCGTGCGGGATCGATTTGGCTTCTTTGGCGGAGGCTGTCAGCGCGGAGCCAAGAACACTAACGGAGAGTCTCATGGCGTCCCCCGACTGAATATACCGGTTGTCCTCATTCTGAGTTCCGGCGGCGCGGTCGGAGGCCACCTGTTCGCGGGCATGGAGGAACAACTGGAGGGCGCGGTCAGGATCGGAAACAAGGAGCGCCTGGAGCATCTTCAGCACTTTCCTCCCGTATTCCTGCGGGGAGGGACTGATTTGAGAAGCCAGTTTTCCCGCCATGACTTTCTCCAGTTCGAGCAGGACGGAACTCTCCTCCGTGCGGCGCAGCCATTCCTGGCCTTTCGCGATGATCTCTCCTGCGTCCTTTGGCTTGCCGTCTTTGCCTATTGCGATGCGGAACAGTTTTGCCAGGCGCAACTGACGCTCGCGCGACAGTTTCCCAAACTCCTCCGCCCGCTGCCCCGCGAGCGTCAGCAGGGCATCCGGAGGGGATTCCGCGAGGGCCGCCTTCATGAAGGCGGTGCCCAGGGTCTGCGGTTCAGCGGAAAATGCTTTTTCCATGTTTGGCCTGACTTCCCTGGCACGCATGGCTTTGAAAAAGTCCGCGGGGATTTGCGGGCCGTAGGCGGCGGTGATGACGGGAAGATTGAAGTCCGCCGTATCTGCGAGGACCGGAGTGCCGCGAAAGAAGGCCATGACCTCCTCAACCGGCTTCCGGTAAAACGGTGACGTGACTAACACGCCCCCCACTTGGCTGGAGTTGTCCATCGCCTCCTCCGGGTTCGGGCAGTAGGCGAGAAATTCATTCTCCAGTGCGCTCAACATATTCAAAGCCAGATCCGCCTCGCGGGAGAGCGCCGAGGTTTGCGAACTCCATGAATGAATGCGTCCGTTCACCGTGCCGGAACTCCACCCGTTCCTCCGGTATTCCTTGGCAATGAGCGCGGCGCGTTCCGCTGCCGGGCCGAAGGTCAACTCCGTGATCCGGCTGTAAAATGCGGACACCGCTTTGAAGCCGCCATGGCGCTTCAGATAGCGGCAATAGGTCGCAATCACCGGCGTGTCCTGCCCGTACTCCTCCACGCGGGTTTTGACGGCGGCGATCAACGGGGCACTGAGATCCACGTCGAGATTTCGATCCCTCATCACCCCTACGATCCTGTCCAGCAGGCTCGTATTGACGGGCAGTCCCTGCTTTGGCGTGACAGTGGAGAGAACCGCCGCCGCGAATTCCCCTTCCGGACAGAAGTAGAGATTGGTGATCGTTTCCAGCAGATCGGCCTCGACCTTCATTCCTCCCTCGCGGAGGCGGGGAAGGATGTCCCCGGTGATGGATGCCGGTTTTTTCTCCAGCACCGCGCTTTGCAGGAGCCACTCGCCGGGCGATATCCTCCCGTTGCGGTTGTCCCTGTCACTCATCCATTCGGAGCCGTAGTTCGCAGGCAGCCAGAAGAAGGCGGAGGACGACCGTGAGTTTCCGGATTTTTTCCCGCGCAGATACGCCTCCAGAATCCCGCGCGCCATCCGGTCCGGTTCGCTGCGTCCGGCGTCCGGTTCGTTGTAACCGCGCAGTTCCACAAAAACGCTGAAGGCCTGGGGTGCCTCGCGTTCATTTTCCGTCAGGAGGACGGCTGCCTTTTGCGCGGCGGTGTACCAGCGGGCCCGGTTCTTCGCGATTTCATCACTTACGTTCCCCTCTTTGTTCAATGGAATCCTGAGACCCTGAGGCGGGTCCTCACCTCCCCATGCATTGCTGAGTTGAGTGATCCAGGAGGTGGCCCAGCTCATATCCGACTGCCGCCGCACGGCCGGCTCCAGTTTTTCGAGCCATTGGGCCAGTGCTTCCAGTGTTGCGATCCGTTCCGCGACTTTCAGATTGGAATAGCTGAAATTGAGGAGAACCGGGCCGGCCTTTGACAGCAGCGCGGGATCGGAGTTGAGCAGGAGAGAGGGCGCCTCTGCGGGTTTGGCTTTCAGCGCTGCGCGAAGTCCCAGTTCGAATATTTCCTGACTCTTCGGTTTTGCCGCCAGGGCCTTCCTGTAAACCTCCAGAGATTTGTCAGGCCCCAGAAAGATTTCCGGGGCGACGGCCAGTGTCACCAGTGCAGTGGCGTCGCCGGAAGGTCCGGGGTCGGCAACCTTCATCAGGTCATCGACGAGTCCCAGTTTGGTTACCCGTTGCTTCCATTCCGTGGTGCCGGATGACATGCCGGAATTGGAGCGGTTCTCAGCCATCCAAACGCGGGTCAGCTCCCGGAGTTCCTTGAGCACCAGTTGCACCGCCGCCTCTTTGCGTCCCGAGGAGATCATGGTTTCCGCACGATCTTTGGGCGGGGGAGGCTGCGGCGGGCGGGAGGAAAGTGTTTGCCGCGGAGCCTTCGGTGAAGACGCGGTGTAGCGTGCGGCTTCCTCCGGCAGGCCAAGGAGCACCAGCGCGGAGGCCAGTTTTTCACGGGATTCGGGCTCGACCACGGCGGTGCGCAGTCGCAGCGCGGCTTCGCGGGCCGCTTTGATGAGCGGGGATTTTTCGGGCGCCTTTTCAGAGTTGCCTTCCATCCGGCTCAGGCCCCAGAAGACGAGTGCTCCATCCATGATTTGCTGGCCTTGCGGCGAGAGGGGGCGGGCGGCTTTCTTTAGAACTTCGGCGGCCTCTTCGTAGCGCTTGTCCTTTTCAAGCCTGCCGGCGAGGAGCAAACCTTCGGTAAAGGTGGGGTTGGGCAGGGCCGTCAATGCCGCCGCTGCATCAGACTGTAGGCCTGCGTCCTGAGATTTTACGGCGAGGAGCATTCGCAGCGCCGGACTCTTCACCGCGGGCAGGAGCGGACGCAATTCGTCCGTTGTCAGGATCAACTGTCCTTTCACCGGGCTGTAGGAATTGGGGCTGAGATCGAGAACGGAGACAACGATCGGAGAGAAATCCTCTCCCGTTTGTGGAAATCCCAGGGGTTGCGCGGGAGTCGCCGAAGTCCGGTAGAGGCGGCCCGGCTGGAGTGCCGGACCAGGAGTGCCGGAGGCCACCTCGTCGTCGAGAAGTTTGAACAAAGCGGCAAAATCCTTTTTCTGCAGCAGGTGCGATACGAGGACGTAGAAGGTCGCGGGGCGCGCCCGGTCCGCCTGATCCATTTCCGCATACCATTGTGAGAGCCGGGGATAGAGACTCTCCATTCCCTGATAGCTGACCTTTGCCCCGGCGGCCGCGTCCCGGCGCACCTGTGACATGAGCCGCGGCAGCACCAGCGTAACGATTGCCATGCGCGCAGAGGTATCCGTTTCCGCGAGCGCCACCATCTCCTTCGTGGCGCTGGTGGCGAGTTTGATGTGCTCGGGATCGTCACTGCCGGTCAGACTCATGGCTACCAGATTGGCGACCTGGGGACGGGAGGTGCGCAGCTTCGCGGCCAGTTCCGCCATGACCGGGCGCTCCACTCTGTTTCCGGCGATGGCCCCGGCGGCCATGATGAGCTGAAGAGTCAGGCGGTCGGGATATTTGGCGTAGAGATCGGGCGGGTCGACCCGGCTGCGTCCGTCGCGGCTGGGTGCCATTTCCAGGTAGACGTCGGCATCCCGCATCCCTGCGGCCTCAAGAGCCGCCGCTGTCCCGGCGCGGGCGCGTTCGTCGTCCGCCGTCAGTTCCTTGAGGTGCGGGAGGACGAAAATCTTCACGTCATCGACCGTGGGGGGCAGCGTCACCGGAGAGCCCGCGCCGGCTCCGGAGCGCAGGTAGGAAAACCCGCTGCGCTGATTCCGGCGATAACCATACCCGAGGTTGATCGACTGGCCTGTCCTTTGGAAATCCTTGAGTTCCGGCAGCAGCCGGGTGATGACGCTGGTCATCATCGAACTGCGGGAGAGGGACGCCGCAGCCCCGGCGCTGGCGGGAGTGGCGGACGCCGCGGGTCTCACGGACGGCATTTCATCTTTCAGCGAGATGAGCCGGTTGAACGCGGCGAGGGCTGACGGGAGTTCACCGCTTTCTTCAAGTGCGACGGCATGGAGATAGGCCAGCCGGTAATCCGCCGGAAACTTCGCCACGAGAGGGGCGAGAAACTGCGCGCATTCCGTCCATGACTGTGCGGCGGCGAGAGACGATGCCATCGCTTCCGCGCCGCGGGCGTCCACTTTCCCGGAAGCCGTGAGACTGGCCATCAGCTTGAGTGCCTCCTCTTCACGGCCCGCATTGAAAAAGGTGGCGGCGAGCTTGAGACTCATGGCACCGGAGGGATCGGCGGCGGCGAGGTCCCGCATCGTTTGAATGGCGTGGTCCCAGTCGCCTTCACTTTCCGCGGTGCGGATGATTTCCAGTCGCAGGTCTTTGTTGTCAGGGGCCAGGCGGGCCGCCTCCAGCAGCACGGTGCGCCGGGCTTCGTAGTCCTCCGTGACACGGTGGACTTCGGCCAGACTCAGGAGCGGCGCGACCGAGGTCCGGTTGCTGCGGTGACGCTCTTCGAACGATTCGATGAGGTCCTGCATTTTGTCCGCGGCTTTTGCGGTGCGGGCGAGTTCTCCCGCGAACCGGACTTTGTCAGGAATGTCTTTGGCGTCCTCGTACATCGCCGTGTAGAGGCGCATGGCATCGGCATACTTTCCCTCCTCGCGGCACGCGGCGGCGAGGGCCGACTTGAGATCGGCGTTGTCTTCGAACAGAGCTGCCGCCTGGCGGAGAATCCGCAGGGCCTGCGTGGTGCGCCCCGCCTCCAAATGAATCGCCGCCTCACGCTGCCACGGAGCGGCGGCGCCGGGAGAGAGTCTCTTCCAAACGGGGATCCATTTCAGTGCCTCCTCCGGTTTGCCCGCGCGGGAGAACAGTTCGACCAGGCGCTGTACGTGAGCGGGTTTCGATCCCGCGGGACTTTCCACCAGGCCTTGCAGAGCGCGCGCCGCCGCCGCGTCGTCTCCCCGGCCGGCGAAGAGCCTCACCTGCAAAGCGGCGGCGAGTTCCGGCGCGTCTTTGGCTATACTGCCCAGCGCAGCCTCCGCCTCCGGGCGCTTCCCGGCTTTCTCCAGCAGTTCGGCCAGCAGGCAGCGATCCTGGGGCGTTGAGGCTGCGGCGAGTTCCGTGAGCAGGCCGGCGGTGGCCTTTGCATGCTCTGCGGTGCGCACGGCGACGGTCAGGGCGGCCTCCATGGCTGCGGCGTCTTTGGCCAGAGTCACGAGCATCCGCCCATAGGGCAGGGCCTCCGCGTATTTGTCCGTGCGGGCGGCCTCCTCACACAACTGGGTGAGGAACACAGGGTCATTTTGAAACTCCGCCGCGCGGGCGATGAGGAATTCCCACGCGAGCGTATGCTCGTCGCGGGTCGCGGCGGAGCGGGCGACGGTGCACAGCCGGGATTTGTTAGCGCCTGCGGCCAGCTTTCGCCATTCGGTGGCCGCCTCGTCCTTGTGGCCGTTGCGGTGAAGCGCGAGGGCCAGAGCATCGAGAGCGCTTTCGCTGCCGGAGAACTTTTCTGCGGTGCGGCGATAGAGCGCCAGGGCCGGGTCGGCCAGTGTGCAGCGCTCCAGCAGCGCAGCGGTCCGCAGAAAGGCGGCCTCCGACTGATCGGATTTTGACAGGAAGAGTTCCGCCGCGGCAGCCGCGCCGGTGGCGTTGCCGGCCTCAAACTGAAGCTCCGCGAGGCGGGCCGCCAGTTCAGCATCCATCGGCTGAATGCGGATAAGTTCCTCCATTTGCGCGACCGCCTCCGCTGTCTTTTTCGTCTGGGAAAGCAGCGCGATGTAGTCCTCGCGCACGGCCCGGTCTCCGGGCGCGAGTTTCAGAATTTCCTGATAGGTCTTCACGGCCCCGTCCACATCCGACTTCTCCGCCAGCAGCCTTGCGCGCCGCCGGTGCAGGCTGAGACGCTGCGGATACTTCTTCAGCAGGGAATCGAAATGCGTATTCAACGCGTCCACTGCGTCATCCCGCCGGAACACCTGCTCGATCTGCGCGAGGATTTCTTTTTCCAGCCAGGAATCCGCACCCGTGTCATCAAGACATTCGGTGTAAGCCGCCACCGCGGCGTCGCGGTCACCCGCGCGGGCTTGAAGATCGCCCACCCGGAGGCGGCGCTGCACTTTTTGATAGGGGTCCGTGGTCTGTGCGAGCAGAGCCTGCGCGGTGGCCAGGGCCTCTTTGTTCAATCCCTCGGCGATTTGCAGTTCGATGATGTCCTCCTGCAGCGCGGCGTCGCCAGGAGAGGCGGCGAGCAGTTGTCTCCAGATTTTGAGCGCTTCGTCGGTGCGGCCGTCGCGTGCGACGAGACGTCCTTTCAGCTGCGTCAGTTGCCCTTCGAGAGTTTTGTCGGGTTTTGCCGCGAGGGCTTTTTCCAGCGAGGCCAGGGCCGACGTATAGTCAAGCAGCCTCGCCTCGGCGAGAGCCTTCTGGTGCCAGGCCGCGGCGCTGCCGGGATTGCGTTCGAGAGCCTTTCCAAATTCGAGGGCGGCTTTGGCGTGTTCGTTTTGTTTCGCGTAATAAAAAGCAAGCACCATGCGCGCCGCGCCATTGTCCTCCGGGCCTCCCGCGGCCCGGATCAGGAACTTCTCCATTTCCTCCAGAGTCCCGGTGTCGAGCCACGCATTGTAAAAACGGTCAAACACCACGCCCGGCGCGGGACGCTTCAGAAGGGAATCATAATATTTGCGGGCCTTTTCATTCGGCTCCTGCGCCTGCGCGGCGCTGAGGAGCAGAAGGGAGAGAACGGCTGTGACGGGGACGGTGCACCATTTCATCCCGTATGCATAGCAAGCCTCCCTCAAAGGAAAAGAACTCTCTGGTGCCGGCAGACACGGTCTTGACACACTCCTTTTTGCAATCAACTTGCATCATGAAACGACGCGCTCTCTTCCTGTTGATTGCCGGCTGCCTTTCGCTGGGCGGAACGGCGGTGGAATCCCGTGCCGGCGGTTTGGCTGTGGCGACGATGCATCCTGTGCTGACGCATCCACTGCAGGTCATCGGCGGAGACAAGGTGAAAGTCTCGGAAATCGTGCCCGCGGGCGGGGATGTGCACCATTTTTCCCCCACGGCTTCCGACGTGAAGAAACTCGCCGGGATGCAGATCATTCTCCTCTCCGGAAAGCACATGGAGACCTATCTCGACAAGCTTCGCAGCAATCTGGCAGCGGATCAGGAAATCCTGGAGGTGGGGAATAACATCCCCTCGCTGGTGATCGATGCGAAGGACCCCACGTTCATGTGCTGTCCGAAGGATGCCAACGGAGCGCTGGACCCGCACTGGTGGAACAGTGTGGAAAACATGCAGCGGGCCGGAACCGAAATCGCGAAGGCCCTCGCCAAAAAAGATCCGGCGAACCGCGACTACTACCGGGACAACGCGACCGCATGGAACAAAAAACTCGGCGAACTCAAGAAGTGGGCGGTGAAGGAGATCAGCGCCATTCCGGTGGAGCGCCGGAAACTGGCGACGGGTCACCTCGCGCTCAGCTATTTTGCAAAGGAGTTTGGATTCAAGATGGTGGCTGTGCAGGGGCTCAGTGATGAAGCGAATGCCACTCCGGAGGATCTGGCCAAAGCGGTGAAAACCGTGCATGACCAGAAGGTGACGGCGTTTTTCTCCGAACAGGGAGTGAACCCGAAGTATCTCAAACAACTTGCGACCGAGAGTGGAGCCAAAGACGGAGGGGAGATCATCGCGGACGGTAATGGCACGGGCGAACTCGCTTCATTCGAGGCCGCGTTTACGCATAACGTAAAGACCATCGTGGCGGCCCTCAAGCCGTAGAAGCGCAAGGGACATGCGAGGCTTCCCCTTTTTCAATCTCATCATCTGTCTGTTTCTGAGCGGAGGGGTGCTCCTGCCGCTCGTCTACCGTGCCACCCAGGTGCCGGCTTCT
This sequence comes from Verrucomicrobiales bacterium, assembly GCA_036262875.1. Lineage (GTDB taxonomy): Bacteria > Verrucomicrobiota > Verrucomicrobiia > Verrucomicrobiales > V1-33 > V1-33. The sequence continues at coordinate 11,586 of DATAIE010000516.1, read as the reverse complement.
GTTGTCGTGAACGCGCCTGAGCCGGTCCACTCCGCCGGAAGCGTCCCGGCGCACGTGAGCCTGCACTTCGTTCACGCGCCTGTTTCCGCCCGGCTGAAGGCCGGAGAAACGCTGATCCATGAATGGAAGCCCGGCAAGCCGGATACGGAGCTGGAGGAGGATGTGAACCTGCCGCTCAGCGGCGGACGTTCTGAATTCAGTGTGCAAATCGAATGGCCTGCCGGCACTCCCCGCAGTGTGGCTGAACTCCGGATCGAGCCGGAGGGGTATGCCGCACGCAACGCCAACATCTGGGGCGAAGGCAGTGCGGAGGAAGTCGTCGCGTTTGCATGGAAGGAGGGAGCCCATGAGTGAACACGGCGAACATTGCGACCACTGTGCGCATCACCACGAACTTCAGGTGTCGGGCCTCACGGTGCGCTACCGTGCTCACACTGCGCTCGAAGACGCCTCGCTGGCCACTTCCTGCGGGAACTGCGTGGCGCTCATCGGTCCCAACGGTGCAGGAAAAAGCACGCTGCTCAAAGCCATCGCGGGACTCATCCCCCGTGTGGCGGGCACGATCACCTGGCGCGGCACGAAGGTGCACAAGTGGCACCGCGAATTCGCCTATCTCCCTCAGCGGGAGGAGGTGGACTGGAGCTTCCCGGTAACGGTCCGGGGACTGGTCGAGATGGGGCGCTACAGCCAGCTCGGCTGGTGGCGGCGCTGGCGGCCCGTGGACGATCGCAACGTCACCAGTGCGCTGGCCCTCATGCATCTCGAGGGTTTGGAAAAGCGACAGATCTCCGAGCTTTCCGGCGGTCAGCAGCAGCGTGCTTTTATTGCCCGCGCCATTGCTTCCGAGTCCCATGTTCTCCTGCTCGACGAACCCTTCACCGGTCTGGACCGCCCCGCGCGGGAAAATCTCAGTGCTCTCCTGCGGCGTCTCGCTTCCGAAGGCCGCCTCGTTATCGCCTCCCATCACGACTTGAATACGGTGACGGAGTTGTTCGATCAGGTCCTCATCCTGAATCGCCGTCCGGTGGCATTCGGGAGTGTGGCGGAGACTTTTACGCCGGAAGCGCTCGATGCGGCGTATGCGGCGGCCGTGCCGGAAATTTCAAACTCCAAACTTCAAACTTCAGAGAAGCCTCAAGCCTCAAACCTCCTTTCCCCGTGACGTCCGGAATTTGAAGTTTGAAGTTTGAAGTTTTCCCCCCTCATGCCCTCCTGGTTCAACGATATCCTCGCACTGCCCTCCCTCCAGCGCTCGCTGCTGGCGGCGCTCATCATTGGTTTTACCAATGGATGTTTCAGCGCTTACGTCGTGCTGCGCCGCGGCGCGTTGATTGCGGGATCGCTGTCTCACGCGCTGCTGCCCGGGATTGTGCTCGGCGTTCTGATTGCGGGAAGGCTCACGGGGTGGAGTTCGTTTTTGGGCGCGCTGTTCGCCGCGCTCATTGTGGTGCTGGCGTCGGTGACGGTGTCCAGAGTCTCGCGGCTGGATCAGGGCACTTCGCTGGGGGTGATTTTCACGGTGGCCTTTGCCGCGGGGCTCATCCTTTTCAAATACATTCCCGGAGATGTGAAGTCGCAGGTGAAACTGGAGGACTATCTTTTCGGTGATTTGCTGATGCTGGACAGTTCCGATGTGTGGGTGGCCTTCAGTGTGAGTGTCATCACTCTGACGATCTGCGTGGCGCTCCAGCGGACGCTGCTGGTCACGCTTTTCGAGCCGTCCGTCGCGGCGGCCCAGGGCGTGCCGGTGCGGGCGGTGCAATACCTTATCATGACCCTGCTGGTGCTGGTGATGGTCAGCGCACTGCGGGCCGTGGGCTGCATGCTCTCGCTGGGACTCGTGGTGGCACCGGGCGCGACGGTCTTCCTGCTGACGAACAGCACGCGAGCCATGTTCTGGGGCGGGGGAGTGCTGGGGGCGGTGAGCGCCGTTGGCGGCATGATCATCGCTCAGGTGACGGAGATTACCGCCGGAGCCGCCATCACGGCTGTTCTCGGGACGCTCTTCCTGCTCGCGCTGGTTTTCAGTCCCAAATCCGGCCTCCTCTTCCGCAAGTCACGCCCCCCGGTCCGTCCGGTGGCATGACCGCCCTTCCGGCGCATTCTGCTGGAGTCTTTCCGGTTTTTGGTGTTTGAATCCCCGGCGTTCCCTATGAACCTGACCTTCCGGGAGATCCTCATTCTCTGTTTCCTGCTCGCCGCCGTCGTCACCGGCGGGATCGTGAGGCTGTGCAGAAAAGGCTGGACACCGCCGCAGAGCGCACCATCCATCACGGCTCCGGCAGCCGGTGCGGAATCACCGGCCCCTTCGCCTCAATCATGACCAAAGTCCCGTTCGAACAGTCCGTCAGCAAAGCCACTGCGCGCGATCCCCGGTACGCCGCGGACGCCTACGCCTTCCTGCGTGATTCACTGGACCACACCATCCGCGCGATTCAAAAGGGGAGAGGCCGCGAACCCGGGCACGTTTCCGGTCCGGAACTGTGCAAGGGCCTGCGCGATTACGCCGTCCAGCAATACGGTCCCATGGTCCCCACCATCCTTGAGGCATGGGGCATCCGCTCCACCCGCGATATCGGCGAAATGGTTTTCAATCTCATCGAAGCCGGGGCTTTCAGCAAAAGCGATACGGACACGCCGGCGGACTTTGATAACGTCTACGATTTCGACGACGCTTTCGTAAAACCGTTCCTTCCCTCCCGCGGCATGAAGCCGGGAACTTCGCAGGACCGGAAGAAGGGACAGTAATTACCGGATCGTCTCCGGAAAATCGCAGAAGCCGGCAAGGTCTATTCGATCGCGGCGGATATGCGACCGTATGGAAGACCAATCCGCTTTTGCCAACGTCCGCTCCACACCGGGGCCTTCACGCGCTCTGCTGTGGGCGCTCAGGGGAATGATGGCCGCGCTGCCCGTGCAGGCGGTCACGGCTCAACAGGCTGTGATTTCCTCGGCGCGACTGGCGGAGCAAAACCGCTTCGTCGTGGAATCCGATGTTCCGGCGGGCGCGGGCTACGCCTCCCTGGAAGTGCTGGCCCCCGCCAAATCCGCGGCCTGGAAAACCATGATCGCCGGTGCCGTCGACGGTCGCGCGGCACACGTCACTTTTTCCCTGCCGCGGCCTGAGGGAGCACCCACCGTGCTGGCACGCGTGCGCACGGGTATTGGTCAGACGGTGCCCGTGGCGGAACTGACAGACCCGTCGCTCATGACGGTGACTTATTCCGCTGGCGGAGTTTCGGAGGAGACGAAGATCGCGCTGCTCAATGCCGCTGGTGCGAAAATGCGCGAGTGGTCCGCGCTCCCGCGCACCCAGCGGCAGGCCAGTCTCATCGCGTGGGCGAAGTCGAATGCCGGCGTTGCCGATGCCTATGTCTCACCCATCGCTGACAATGTGTGCATCGAGTTCAACGACGGTGACATCAGCATCCTGCTCAATCGCCAGCGCACGGACGGCTCCACGCCTCCGAATCTGATTCCGCAGGGAATGCCGGCGGCACAGTCGATGGGTGTCGCTGCAGCGGCCGTTCAGGGAGTGTCCGGCTCCGCCGATTTCGGTCTTCCGGAAAACAACACTGCGGTCACCGCCTATTCTCTGGAGGCGGCGGTCTTCCCAAACTCGGCACCGACCATCGGAGGCTGGCTCACAGCCGCGCATTACAGTACCCGCACGTTCGGCTCCACCACCGTGGATGAAATCAAGTCGTGGTCCTCGGAGGGAAATCCCCTCGGCGTGCTCTTTTGGCAGGCGCACGGCTGCTCCTACGGCAAGGCGCACGGCCTCGAAGGCATCGCCATCGTGACACGTCAGGGAGTGACGGAGGAACTCAGCAAAGGCGCCTATAAATCGATGCGCGAGAGCGGCGAACTGCTGATGGCCAAGGACGACAATGAGACGCAGCCGCTTTACACGGTCACCAGCAAGTTCGTGAAGAAGTATATGCACTTCGCACCGCATTCGGTGGTGATTCTGGATACCTGCTATGCGGCGCATCTTGAGATCGCGGGAGCCTTCATTACCGCCGGTGCCGGGGCCTACGCCGCATGGGACGGGGAATCGGGCATCAAGAGCACCACGCCGATCCTCAAGGTCTTCGACCGGCTCACCGGGTCCAATCAGGAACCGCCGGTTTCCATTCCGCCGGAGCGTCCGTTCACCCTGCCGGTCATCCGCATGTGGATGCAGATGTTCAACTACGACATCGATCCGAGTCCCAAATATCCTGACCAAATCGTGAGCAATCCAAAGCTCACCTGGCAGACGCATCCGACGACACCAGCCTACATTCTCAAGCCCTCCGTCATGCGCGTGCTCTACGAGTACGCGTCGCAGGGTGAGCCGTTCACCAAATTTTTGATCGAAGGAAACTTCGGCAACGATCCGGGCCCGTCAAAGCGCAAGGTCTTCTGGGGCGGCCAGGAGGTCAATGTGCTGCGCTGGGAGGAGGACTACGGCATCGTCATCAAGCCGCCTGCTTCTCCCCCTGCCGGTGATTTCAAGGTGGTCATCCGCAATGTTTACGAAAGCAATGCGTCTCCGTTTTCGGAGTGGACCGTGCCGTTCACCTACGAATTCAACGGCCAGGGCTCGCTTCACTTCAAGGTGGAAATGAACGTGAAAATCCGCGCGGACATCCACGGCTCGCGGGGTATGCCGGAGATGCCGGTGCAGTACCTCACGGTGCCGTTCAGCAATCTGGATGACTCTACAGGCCAGGTGAGTGCCAGCGGCACCTACAGCCCCGACCGGGATACCGTCATTGGCTGGTCCGGCGGCACTGCGCTTCACTCGGTGGACCCCGAAGCTTCCGGAGGAGGAGCGCTGGCGAATCTCATTCATAACGGCGGTGCTTTCAATCTGCTCAACGGCAACATCGAAAACTTCGCGCTTCAGGACACCGGCAGCTTTGTCGAGACCGTCAACGGTGACGCCCACGATCTGATGTCGCCCGTTGTCGGATTCGAGTGGCCGCGACCGGTGCCGAAGCTCAACCTCGGAAGTAACAAGATCATGGGTGACACGCTCACGTTTACGGCTCCGGATGGCACCGGCTCCGCGAAGCTGTCATGGCCTACTGTGACGCCGGTAGCCGGGCCCACCCTTCAGACACCCCGGTGAAGGGCGGCCTCAGGCCTCCACTTTGTAGACCTGGACTCTGCCCCATGGCGGCCAGAAGCCGGCCTTTCGGTTCGGCTGTCCGTTGGCTCCGGAGATAAAGAGCGTCTTTCCATCGGAGGTGAACCTTGCCTGCGTGATGCGTTTTCCGGTATCGAGCGAATGCACGAGGCTGCCGTCTGCGGCGGAGAACAGGGCGGCATTCCAGGTGCCCTGTGCCTGCCTGCCCGCCATCACGAAGTGGGTCCCCTGCGGATGCCATGCCACCGCTTCCATGAGACCGGAGCCGTGCTGACCATCCTTGATCTGATCGATGCGTTTGGCGGGAGAGGCTTTCCAGTCCCAGCGCTGCCAGGTCATCTTGCCGTTGCCGGCCATGGGATCGCCCATGGGCCCCATGCCGCAGCACAGAAGCACGGTGCCGTCCGGGGAAAAGGCGAGGCCGTAGATGCCGCCGCAGTAGTGGTGGGATTTCGTGGTGCCCCACGACGTGAAGTCCGGCGAAGTCCACTGTGCCGCCGGTTTGCCGTCTTTGAGGCTGCGCAAATCCCAGATACGAATCTCACCGAGCATATTGGCCGCAGCGATGAGATTCCCGTCCGGGCTGAAGGTGCAACTGAGCACCGGCGGCCCGTGATTGAATGCGGCGATGAGGTCCCCGGTCTGCGTATCGTAGACTTTTACGGAGGGCTCCACCTCCGCCGCGGGTTCATACTTCCAGCCGCCCGGCAAATATTGTCCGGTCACGCACACCAGGCGTTTCCCGTCCGGGGAGAGTGCCATCTGCCAGTTCCAGAACCGGTGTGCCTGCACCCGCCGCCAGCAGCGCCGCGTCTCCACATCGTGCCACATCAGCATTCCGTCGTAGCCTGCCGAGATCACGGTTTTTCCGCCGGGCAGCAGTACGCATCCGCTGGCAAAGGAGCCGTGGGCGTCTTCAAAAGCCTCTGACTTTCCAGTCTCGGGATTCACTTCATAAATGCGGCCGTCTGCACAGGCGGCAAACGCCTTGCTGCCGTCCGGAGTGACGGCCAGGCCGAGAGCGCCGGTCGGCACCATATGGTCGCGGGTGCGGGATAGTTTCATGCAGTGAATAATCAGGCGCAGGTTCCGCGCCAATCACGGTTACTCGGCAACCGGCCCCGGAATTTCAATCAATCCTTCCCTCCGCAGATGCGCGTTCCGGGATCATGAATTTACATGTCCGGGTTTTACCTGATTCCGCGAAACTTGCCTCCACAGCGCTTTGCACCTAAAACCATTTTGAAGCGGATATGAGTCGATTCCGCATTACTAACATATAACACCGGCATAAAAATGCAGAACACCGTGAACGAAGAGGATGGCTTTCCGGAATGGAATGGATGGCCGGAGACGATGGAAACGCCTGAACAGGCTCTGGAGCGAAGCTGCCGGGATTTTCTGCCGGTCATCTACCGGGCCTTGCGCGCCAGTGGCATCGGTCATGAGGATGCCGAGGATCTCGCCCAGGAGTTTGCCGTGAATTTCGTTCCCGGTGTATGCCGCTTTCATGGAAAATTCCGGCATTCCCGGTTCAATGTCATCCGTCAATTGCAGGATTTTATTCAACGGCGCCGCCGCGGGGACAACGGCACGGAAATCCCGGTCGTCTCACTCGAAGAGGCGCCGGGTGAAAATCAGCCGGTCACGCCTGCGACCCCTGACGAGATTTACGATCGCGAGTGGGCTTCCACGCTCATGCGGCGCGCCACCAGTGTTTTGCGGCGGGACTATGAATCCCGCGGGCGTGCCACGCTTTTTGACCTGATCCGACCGGCCCTGACGGGCACGGAACCGCTGCCGGCGCGCACCACGATCGCGAGGGCGGCCGGTCTTCCGGCGGCACAGGTCAGCGTGGAGGTGAACCGCGCCAGATACCGGCTGGGAAACGTGCTCCGTCATGAAGTCGCCGCGCATGTGGACTCCCCCGTCGAGGTGGAGGATGAACTGCGCTACGTTCTCGCCGTGCTCGCGCACGGACAGTGAAACGCTGCCCATCGCACAGCCGCAGTCCAAATGCCTCCGGCGATGTTGCGGAAGCTGTCTCTCCGGGCAGTGCGGGAACATTCCCTCACTTCCCGAGCGCCCGCCGCTGAGCATCCGCGGGCAGGTTTGCGGCGATCCACGATTGGGCAGCAGCCGGGGCGGCGTTATTCCATTTTCGGGCGACGTTGATTTGTGTGTCCAGGCGCAGAGCCGGGTCGGAGATAGCCGCGGCCCAGGTGATGGCGTCCTCCGGATTTTCCCGCACGAGACTGCCGGCAAACGAGTGGATGGCATTGTCCCGGTGAGCGCCGGCGGGCATGCGCAGGAGTTCCTGACTGGAAGTGGTGGGGTCCTTTCGCGCCCACTCGCTGAAGACCTGCTGGAAAGCCTCCTCGCGTCCGGGACCGGCTGGCAGTTGCTCCGTCCATTTCAGCGCCGCCATCACGTCTTTCTCGGCCATGCGGTCGGCCACACGGCCTACGGCCTGGCGCATGTCCGGAGCCAGCGCGCTCTCTGCGGCCCAGGCCGCTCCGGCTGCCGGGTCCACCTGCATGTAATGACGCGCTACCGTCTCGAGGGCCGTGCCGCGGAGTTCATCCGGAAGACCGGCGGCCCAGCGGGCGGTGGCCGGCGCGCCGTCTGCAAATTGTTCTTTGGTCATGGCCTTGATGAGATCGCCCCGGACACCGCCATCCTGTTCAGTGATATAGGCCAGCGCCCCCTGCGGATTTTGTCGTGTCATGCCACGGACGAGACTGCGCTGCAGTGCCTTCCGGTCCCCGTCATCCGTGCCGGGAGGCAGGGCCGCGAGCCACTGTTCCGCCGCAGCAGGATCAGTCCGGGCCCAGCCGGCCATTGCCGCCTCGCGGTCATCGCGCGCGGTGGTGCCGGCGAGCGCGGCGGCCCCGTCCTTCGCGCCCCACGCTGTACAAAGCAAAGTCATCCACTGATTTGTGTCGCGGGGGCCGGAGTGCGCCTTCAGAGCGGCGAGGGCGGCAGGCGCGTTTTCCGGAGTGAGGCACTCCAGCAGATGGGTGAAATGCCGCAGGCCCTTGACCGGGTCCGGATCGCGCAGGGCTTCCATCACGGCTCCCGTCATGTTTTCGGCAGAGATCGTCCCGTCCGCGGAGGCGAAGCGGTGCAGCCACGCGACAGCTTCCGGAGCACTGTCTCCCGCCACGCGGCCCCTCTGTTCCTCCGTCCGGGCATTGTCGGCAGCGTGATGACTGCCTGCGGCGAGACGGCTGCGTGATTCCTCCCTGGCAACAGAGCGGGTGTTTTCCGTCTGCCTGCTGCCGAGCCACCAGGCTCCGGCGGCGATGAGGGCCCAGGCGGGATGAATGAGGAGTGTGAGCTTCTTCATAGGCGCAGACATTGTCGCACCTGGACGGACCGGCTCAGTCCACGCCCAGGTCTTCGATAAAACGCGAGGTTGGCCGGATCCTCTCAACCGGTGTTCCCGTAATGCCGGTGATCACTTTCACGAGGCGCTGCCAGATCAGGCGAGTGTCGGCAAGGGCAGGAGAAATACCCGCTTTTTCCCTGACGAGGTCGAACAACTGACCGGCTGTTTCAATCTGCCCCGCCTCTCCGTCGGAGATCTCAATCTGAAACTCCTTTTCGGTATCGATGATGATCTGCACGGAGTCCAGTCCCATGCGGCCGGCCTCAGGCGAGAAGTTCGCGAATGGGTTCCGCCTTGTTCTCCACGCGGTGAAAGGTGGGCATCCCCGGCAGGTCATACTCGGCATAGGGATCGATCCCGAGTGCTTTGAAGATGGTGGCGAAGAGGTTTTGCTCGTTGTAAGGCTTTTCGATGACATCCACGCCATCGGCGTCTGTGGCGCCGGTGACGACGCCGCGCTTCAGGCCGCAGCCTGTCATCATCATGCTCCACGCGTTGGGATAGTGGTCGCGTCCGCGCGCCGCGTTCATCCACGGGGAGCGCCCGAACTCACCCATGGCGATGAGGAGCGTGTTTTCCATGAGGCCGCGCTCCTCCAGATCATGCACGAGATGATGCAGCACGCGGTCGAGTTCCGGGACCAGCATCTGGTGAATCTCATACTGGAAGACGTGATTATCCCAGTTCATCCCGTTGGCCACCATGACGAAGGGCGCGCCGTTTTCCACCAGGTGACGTGCCATCAGCGAGTGCTGCGCGAAGCTGCCGGGGCCGTAGCGCTCGCGGTCCTTTGCCGGGAGTTTTTCCACATCGAAGAGATCCGCGCTGGCGGCCATGCCCTTCATGCGTTCGAAGGCCGCATTCTGGCTGCGCGCCACACTGCTGTTGCGGTCGCGTTCATACTTGGAGGTCAGAAATTTCCGCAGCGTTTCGCGGGATTCCCGGTCATGCTGCGGGATGGTTTCCGCGGCCTTGTTCAGGAGTTGCGTGTATTCCCCGCCGAGCCGCACGGGGGCATGCTCTGCGCCGAGCCATCCCGCCCAGTTGCCGGCTTTGAAGGACTCGAATTCATTCCCGCCGGGAATCGGATCGAGGAGAATGAAGTTGGGGATCGGCGAATCGAGTTGTCCCATCGCCTGCGAGAGCGCACTGCCGAGGGTGGGCCTGGTGAAGCCCGCGCGCTCCGGATTTCCGCGCTGCAACAGCGTGATCGCCTGAAAGTGTTCCGACTGCGCGGTCTTCATGCTGCGCACGATGTTCAGCTTGTCCGCCATGGCCGCGCATTTCGGCATCAGGGAGGAGAAGTGGACGCCGGGAATGCTGGTGGGGATGCTTCCAAAAGGACCACCGCTGGGACGCCCGGGTTTGGGGTCCCATGTTTCAAACTGGCTCGGTGCGCCGCAGAGCCACAGGAGAATGCAGTGCTTTTGCGCCTTCTTCGTTTCCGCGGCGAACACGGGATTTTGGAACAGCCCCGCGAAACTCGTCATGGTCGCCAGGGCTCCCCCCGTCAATCCCTTGAGGAACAACCGGCGGTGCAGGGTGTGATCCGCCGGCGTGCAGTCGCCGGGCGGCACGGAAGCGCCGGAGGGTGGGGTGTATCGGGAAGCACTCATGGAAAATACGGTGTAATGCCGGGGCTCAGGGCATGGTCAGAAACTCCGCGCCGGTCATCAGCGCCCACATGAGATCCCTCATGCCCTCCGCCGGCTTGTCAGGACGACCGGCGAGAAAGGCCGTCGCCTGTTTCGATTCCTCCTCATCCGGCAGACGCGCGAGGACGGCGAGAAACGCCTCCTTCACCCGCACCCCGGCATCCGGGAGTGTCGCCAGCCGCTCCACGGTGTTCCCTGCGGAGGGCTTCAGAATATCGGCGAGGGCCGGGGAGTTTGTCAGGAACTGCGCCTGCTGAAAAGAGGCATTGTATTCCTTTGGCATGACTTCCGGCATCGCTCCGATCACCGCCCGGCGGAGCGTATCGTCGTTTGGCGGAAGGCCTGCCGCCACGCGCCATGAACGCGCGATCTGTTCCCCGGCGAGCGGCCTTTCCAGAGCGGCGGAAAAGGTTTCCGGCAGCGCGCCTTTCACTGCTCCGAGCGCATAGACACGGCTCAAAACGAGTCCTCTGATGAATCGTTTGATGTCGTAGTGATGACTTTCAAAATCCTTTGCCAGCCAGTCCAGCAGTTCCGGATGGCTGGGCGCGTTGCGCTCATTCATCTCATCCGCGGGATTCACGATACCGCGTCCGAGCAGGGTCGCCCACATCCGATTCACAAAGGCCCGTGCCAGCAGCGGATTCCCCTCCGTGGCCGCATCCGCGAAGGCTTCCCGTCGCGAAAACTTCGGCACCTTCATCTTTCCGGAAGTGGTCACATATTTGTCAGGGCTGTCGTCCTCCTTGCCGCCGGCGGGACGCGTTTCATCCACTGTCTTTCCTGTCAGGAGAGTCACCACTGCTGGCTGAGACTCTTTCTTCAGATTGGTGAAATTGATGAACCCGCCCACTGCGGACTCGCTGACCTGCGAAGTGCCCTCCACATTTTTGCTCCGGTTGAAGGCCGCCACCAGACCCCAGTAGTGCCCCTGTTTGATCTCACGGGCCAGCGGGTGGTCGTGACACTGCGCGCAATCGATTCGTGTCCCATACACAACCGGAGCCACTGCCTCCGCAATTTGCTGATACTCGTTTCGTCTCTCGAACAAAAACCACGAAGCGCCCTTCTGCTCCGGCTTTTCCGGACGCGCCGCGAGGACATCCCGCACCGCTTGATTCCACGGGCGGTTTTCCTTGAACACATTTTCCAAAAAGGTCCACCATCCGTTCTTCTGCCGCCGGTCCTCATTGCCGCCGCGCTTGCCGCGTCCCATCAACAGCACATCCCACAGTTCCCGCATCCGGACGGGGTATTCCTCCGAGGCCAGCAGTTTATCCACCAGGGCCGCCCGTTTTGATCCGGACGGCGAAAACAAAAACTCCGTCATTTCCGCTGCCGACGGGATGCGCCCCGCCAGATCCAGATACACGCGGCGGCACCACGTGCGGTCGTCCACTTCC
>DATAIE010000515.1:0-7586 GCA_036262875.1 Verrucomicrobiales bacterium | reverse complement strand
GTTTCAATTTCGTCACATTCGCCTGCAACGGAATCGTCACATGTCTCAATTTGTGATCTGGCCAGCCTGCTCCATTGAATGCGGTTCCTTCTGACAGCCGCTTTCGAGCGACTTGCAGGCTGTGATGAAGGACCAATCCTCCTATGACGTCCAGCCAGAAACCAGCAGCCCCCTCCGAGGATGACTCCGCTGCCGAACTCCGGGAGGCGGAGGATTGCAAAACAGGCCGTTGTTCCCTGCGCATCCTGGACGGACTCACCGATGCATGCATCGTTTCAGATGCCACCGGCAGACTGCGCTACGCCAATGAGGCCGCGCGGGAACTGCTTCATCTGCGCGGCAGGGTGACCGGCCGGAAGCTTCAGGTGGTCCTCGCCGACCGCCATGCGCTTCAGGTCGTGGACGAATCCATCAAGTCCTCCCGGCCACGGTCCATGGTCCTGTCTCTTACTTTTTCCAGCGACGGTGCCCGGCAGTATGAAGTCAGTGTCGCACCGGTCCAGGCACCCGGGGAGGAAATGCTGCTGCGCATTGCCCTGCGGCACGCGGAAACCGGTGAGGGAGACCGCGATCCTGCGAAAGCAGACCTGAATCCAGACACCGTGCAGCGGCTGGGCGATCCGCTCACCATCATTCAGGGATACCTGGAAAACCTGCTGGACGGTGCCATCCGCGATCCGGTGGTGATGCGTCAGTGCCTCTCGGCCATGCAGCGGCAGGCCGTGCAGATTCAGAGGATTCTCGGCAGTCTGCGGAGTTGAATTTCTCCTCCTTCGGCCTCTGCAAGCGCCGTTTTGCGACCGTGCAGGCGACTCATTTTATGCCTGAAAACCCTGGCTCTTGTTAAAAATCGCCATACAGTCCCCGCCCGCGCCCGGCAGTATGACCCGACACGAGGTTCCTCCCTGGCTGCCTCCATACCACACCTAAACACACCACATGAAACTTAAACTCGCTGCCGCCACGGCGCTGCTGTGCACCGCTCTGCCGTCGCTGGCTTTTCTGAAGGTTGAATCCAAAAGCACCATCAACAAAGACGGGTCCGCCAAGTTCACCTCCATCATGGAGATCGATCTCTCCGGCCCCCTCGCTATGATGGGTCAGGCCGGCGGCAAAAACCCGCTGGGTGACGGCAAGGAAGTTCTCGTCGGCATGATGAAGAGCATGAATGGTCTTGTCGATGTCTGGAGCGATGCGAAGGCGGAAGTCACCAAGGGTGGCGCCACCCGCATCTCGATGTCAGGATTCACCAAGGACTGGCGCGCCATGGGAGACCTGAAGAAGGCCCTTTCCGGCACACCGCAGGCGAGCCAGCTTCCGCTGGACGAATTCCCGGAATTCAAATTCATGGACATGAAGAGCGACTCGTCCGGCAATACCGTCGTGACCATGGCCGGTCTCGATGACATCGGCGCTCTGCTCGATGCCGCCCGCAAGTATGCAATCAAGGAAGGGAAGCAGCCGAAGCCCGGCGATATGAAAGTCGACAGGGCGGAAATCGAACAGGGCCTCAAACAGGCACGCGAACAATGGGGCGGGCTCAAAGGCCTCGTCGGACCGTTCGTCAAAGGCATTTCCGTGAAGAGCGAAATCGAAGTCAGCGGCACGATCACTGAGTCCTCCGTGTTCAAGAAGACCTCTGACACGACGGCCACCTTCAGCTTCTCCGGTGACCAACTCCTGTCCCTCGTGGACCAGGTCATCACTGACGAAGAGCTTCCAGGCAAGATCGTCGACCTCGTGAGCGCCGTGGAGGAAAACTTCGAAAACGAGAAGTCCACCGCCGCCGTGAAGAAGTTCATCGAACCGTACCTCAAGTCGGTGTACGGCGGCTCGGCCAATCCGAAGATCATCATCAAGCCAGGCGCTGACGCGTTTGACTATGCCGCCGAGACCGCGAAGGCCAAGGCCGCCCAGTCCGAAGAGCTGAAGGCCCTCATCGAAGAAGCCGGCAAGTCCGGCGGCAAGGTGAAGCTTCCGGGATCCAGCGCCGCCCCCTCCGGCAAAAAGAAGGCTGCCTGATCCGCAGTGATCCCCGTCTCAGATTCATCCGCAGCGGCGGAGTCCGGTTCGTCCGGGCTCCGCCGTTTTGCGAGGCACCTGTCTCTTCCCGAGTTTGGAGAGGCCGGTCAGGAAAAACTGCGCCGCAGCCGCATTCTGTGCATTGGCGCAGGCGGGCTCGGTTCGCCTGTTCTGATGTATTTGGCGGCGGCAGGCACCGGCAGCATCCGCATTGTCGACGATGATGTCGTCGATCTCACCAATCTCCAGCGGCAGGTTCTCTTTACCGATGCGGATATCGGCCTGCCCAAAGCGGATGCCGCCGCCGCGCGCCTGCGCACCATTTATCCTGACATTGAGGTGGAGCCGCACCGCACCCGGTTCCTCGCGGCCAACGCGCTGTCTCTGGCAGACGGATGCGATCTCATCATCGACGGCAGTGATAACTTTCCCACGCGCTATCTGAGCAACGATACGGCGGTGATTCTTGGCATTCCCAACGTCTACGGCTCCATCTTCCGCTACGAAGGCCAGGCCTCTGTTTTCGCGCCAAAGCTGGGTGGTCCCTGCTACCGCTGCCTCTTCCCTGTCCCGCCCGCTCCGGGGTCCGTGCCTTCCTGTGCGGAGGGGGGCGTTCTCGGCGTTCTGCCAGGATTGATCGGCATGATTCAGGCCACCGAAGCCATTAAGCTGCTCACCGGAATTGGCGAGCCGCTCACCGGCCGGATGCTGCATGTGGACACCCGCACAATGCAGTTCCGCGAATTCCGCCTGCGCCGCGATCCTGCCTGCCCGGTTTGCGGCGAACACCCGACGATCACCAGGCCTGAGGACATCGATTTTTCCTGCGAACTGCCGGCGCCTGACAAACAGGTGGAGACCATCGATGCCGCGGACTTTGAGAAGCTGCTGGCTGCGCCGCCTGCCGGGTTCCTCCTTTTGGATGTTCGCGAAAAATGGGAGCACCTTCTAACGCCGTGGCCGCACGCGACGCTTGCGATTCCTTTTTCAGAACTTACCGCGCGGCTGGAGGAGGTGCCCGGGACACCGGACCTGGTCGTCGTATGCACGATAGGAGAACGCAGTGCGGAAGCTGCCCGGCTTTTGAAGGAACACGGTCATTCCCGTGTACGCCATCTCCGGGACGGCCTCCGCGACTTACCTTCGTTTGGCCAGTGAGGACTTCCTCACCCGCCACATCCCCCGCAGCCTCCTCCACACCCGCCGCCCCCGCAGCCGGAGGAACCACAACCACTGCTGCCGCATCCGCTGCCGCCGGATGAATTGTGCGCGTGCATGTGCTGCTTCAAGTCCTTCAACAGCGGCTCCATTCCAGCCACACCCTCCAGTGCGGGAATTCCCAGCAGGGCCACGCTGTAGCTCAGCCCTGAGACAAACGCGGGGGCTTCATCGGGTCTGCCGCGAAGCGACATCAGCGTTTCAAGGAAAGCCCTGCCTGCCGCGGTGATACGCTTGACGCTCGAATGAAGTCCCACCGCTGTTATCAGCGTGAGCACAAGGCAGACGGCGAGGAACGCGACCGGGCGATGCCGCGAAATTCCCAGCACCAGTTTCACCACGCCCACGGCGAGCAGCAGGAGGAGCGGTACCATCACGGCACCGGCGGCCCGCTGATGATCCCGGGTCGACGGCTTCA
Organism: Verrucomicrobiales bacterium; assembly: GCA_036262875.1. Classification (GTDB taxonomy): domain Bacteria; phylum Verrucomicrobiota; class Verrucomicrobiia; order Verrucomicrobiales; family V1-33; genus V1-33. The sequence continues at coordinate 3,928 of DATAIE010000515.1, read as the reverse complement.
ATCCCCATTCCGCCAGCCGGTGTTCGATCGCGGCCAGTTCGTGGTTGGCACTGTCCAGCAGCTTCGCCGGGGCAATGCCCGCGGGAGACTTGCGGGCCGCGTGCAGGACGGCCCGCTCCACTGGATGCAGGTGCTCAGGCACGTATTCGCCAGGGATCAGCTTGCCGGTCCGGCGGAGTTTCCCGTGTTTCGTTTCCTTCGTCTCATAGACGAGGGCGTCCGCTTTCACCAGACTCGCGAGGGCGGTTTGCATCACGCGCGGGCCGCCTTTTGCCAGCATCGCCACCTCGTAGGGATCGGTCAGGATATCCGGAGGCTCCACGGGCTCAAAAGCCGCCGTCCGTTTCCTCCGGATGGAGCATGCCCAAATGAGCGCCAGAACGTAACCAACTCCGTAGAGGAGGAGAAACGGTCCGCCCGTCCAGTCGAATGGCGACGTGAACGCGAAACCCGCTGGAACGCATCCCGTCAGAAAAAGGGCGATGCTGCCCGCCATGGAGGCTGTGAGCAGTGCCAGCGTGCGCACCCTGCGGGAAAACCGGAACGGTTTCCGAATCAGCCAGTATTGCGAGCCGTCGACCCACCTTCCCTCCCCGGCATGGGAAAACCGCTGCTTTGGCGCAGGCCAAATGTCCACCGGCGGCTCCTCTCCGATCAGGCGGCGGTAGCTGTCCAGCGTCCGCACATACCAGTCATGGAACTTGGCCGATTCCTGCGAACCTCCCGCGGTGGGCTCGTGATGCAGGGGCCTGCCCAGCAACCCGCCGCAAAGACGGTCCCAGTAGCTCCGCGTGTAGACCATATGCAGGTGCCACGCCTGATCCACGTCCTCTGATGGCGTGACCGGATGTCCGGCAGCCGCGGTGAGAAACAGAAACCGCTTGTATTCCCGGACCACCCTGCCCGCGCGGGCGGATGTCCAGCCATTCTCCCGTGCCAAACGGGCCGTAAAGGGGAGCGCCGCTCCCTGTTCGCTTATCTCGAAGCCCTCAAGACGGGCCAGGAGCCCGTCACAGATGGTATTCATAGGTTTTTCTGACCCTTTCCGGAGTTGCCTCCGTTCAGGTCAGGGCCATTCAGCAATGGCCGCCACCGGTCCGCAAGGGGGTGCGTGTGACAATAACTTAACCAAATCCCCGCCGGTCAGGGGAGCGCCTTGATCTTCACGTTCCGGTACCACACTTTGTTGCCGTGGTCCTGGAATCCGATGTGGCCTTCCCGCTTCCAGTCTTTGAGAGCCTTGCTGTACTTGTTCTTGCTGCCGTCAGGATTTTTGCCGGCTTCCGTCCACTTGTCGAGGTCCATGGAGCTGACTTTTTCCCCGTTCAGTTCCACGGTGATCATCGAGCCCTGGGCAGTGATGACGTAGCGGTTCCAGTCATCCTTTTTTCCTGCATTCTTGGAAGGCGGCACCAGATCGTAGATGGCTCCCACGCTGTGCTTGTCCGGACCACCGGGATTGTCCACCTGGATTTCGACACCGGTCTGCACGGGGTCTTTGGGATTGTCCGTGCGAAAGAAGACGCCGCTGTTGCCGGTGGTCTTGAATTCGACCTCCAGGACGAAGTTTCCGTAGCGCGCTTTCGTCCAGATGTCCCCGCTGCCCTTCTGACCACTCATGGTGCCATCCTCGACCACCCACTTCGAGGTGCCTCCGGCGGCATCGGTCCATCCCGTGAGATCCTTTCCGTTGAAAAGCGTCACCCAGCCGTTGGGAACGGGCTTTGCCGGTTCAGCGGCCGCAGTTCCCTCTTTGACTTTTGCATCCTGCCCAGTGAGGACCGAGGCGGAAAGCACGGAGAAGGAGAGGATGAGAAATCGTTTCATGGGAGTTTCGGGGAGTGAAGCAGGCAACCGTAGTACGGACATTTGGCGGGGTCTCGCGTTCCGCTTTTACGTAACGCCTGCCCTGCCCGCCATCAGAGAGCCGCCGGGCCGTCCTGGCAAACCGGAAATACTTTTTCCTGGCACCTCTGCCCGGACTCGCCCTAATGAGGCGAACCCCATGCCACCACCCGGCAAACCCCGCTTTTCATGGCTCTCGCTGCTTCCGGGAGGCCACCTGCGCGCCTTTCCGCTGAAACGCCACCTGGCGGGTTATGACGCCAAGGCGTTCCGCCACGATGCCGCGGCGGGATTCAATGTGGCGCTGCCGGCCATCGCTCAGGGGATGGCGTTTGCCATGATCGCCGGCCTCCCGCACGAGGTCACGGGCATCCTTTGCTCTGCGGTGGCGGCCATCCTCGGGGCGTTTTTTGCGGCTTCACGCTACACCATTCTCGGCCCCACGAATGCCACCTCCCTCATGGTCTTTTCCTCCATGAGCACCATCGCGGTGGCGGATCGCACCATGCTCCTTCCCGTACTCGTGCTTTTTGCCGGCATGCTGCTGGTCGCAGGCGCCGGTCTGCGCATGGCGGACATGATTCAATACATCAGCCGCAGCGTCATCGTAGGCTACGTGACCGGCGCGGCGATTCTCATCGTGGTGGGTCAAATCCGGGACGTGGTGGGCATCACATCGGGGCCGCGCGGCTCGACGCTTATTTCCATGCTCGCCAATGCGGCCAGCGGACTGCACCTCGTTCCCCCGGGCACTGCCAGCGCGTCCGCGGCGCTCGCCTCCGGCACCATCCTGGGATATGTCTTGATGCGGCGCTACGCCCCTAAACTGCCGGCTCTGGCATTCACACTGGCCATCTCCTCCGCGGTGGTGGCGCTCATCCCGGGAAATCAAGGTCTGTTTTACCTCCATTCATTCACTCCTGCGGACCTTCTGCCGCAGGGAGTGGCCCTCACTGATGACAGGACGCTCGATTCGCTCGGACACCTCGTGGGGCCCGCGCTCGCCGTGGCATTTCTCGCCGCCCTCGAAAACACCGTAATGGGCAAGGCCCTGTCCGGAAAAACGGGCGACAGCACCAACTTCAATCAAGACCTGCTCGCCTGCGGGGTGGCGAATATCGGATGCGCCTTTGCCGGCGGCATGCCCGCCAGCGCCAGTCTCACCCGCAGTGCGCTCAACCACGCCAGCGGTGCACGCACCCCCGTCAGCAGTCTGATCTGCGGACTCCTCTGCCTCACGGCTGCGCTGCTGCTGGGAGGAGTGGCCTCTTACATCCCCAGGCCGGCCCTCGCGGCCCTGGTGATGTGTCTGGCCGTCCATCTGATACATCCGCGCCATCTCCGCATCTGCTGGCGCGCCACGCGGAGTGACGCCATCACCCTTGCCGTCACCATTACCAGCACGCTCCTCATGCCCCTGCATGTGGCCATCTTTGTCGGCGTGGCCACCAGCGTCGTCCTCTACCTCCGCAAAGCCGCGCGGCCCTCGCTCGTGGAATATGAGTTCAGCGCGGATGGAGCCCTTCAGGAAAAAAACACTGCCACCGGCCGACAGAATCCCGGCATTTCCATCGTCCACGTGGAAGGCGAGCTTTTCTTCGGCGCGGCGGAACTCTTCCGCACCCAAATCCAGCGCACCGCCCACGACGAGAATCTCCGCGTCATCATTCTCCGCATGAAAAACGCGCGTCACCTCGACGCTACGAGCGTCATGGCCATGGAGGAACTCATCGCCTACCTCCGCAGCAGCGGCCGCCATCTTCTCGTCAGCGGTCTCAGCAAAGAGGTCTATCGCGTCCTCCGGAACAGTGGTATGGTAGAGGTCATCGGACGTGACAATCTCTTCATGGGCAGCGCCGCCAATCCCAACCTCTCCACCCGAAACGCCCTCAAACGCGCCCAGGAACTGCTGGGTACGAAACACGCGGATGTGCATATTTTTTATGACCCGTCGCGAAAGCAGGAAGGATGAGTCGCCTGCGGCGAAAGCGCCAAGATCCAAGCACCAAACATCAGAGAAACTTCAAGATTCAAACACCAGTGCCCGCCTTTCCCATTACTGACGGCTTCCACCCGTCGCGAA
>DATAIE010000514.1:0-2716 GCA_036262875.1 Verrucomicrobiales bacterium | reverse complement strand
CGTTTGGCGTGAGGTCCATGCCGATGATGCCGCTCCCGAAATTCTCCACCCACGGAAACACGACGCCCTGATACAGCCCGTCGATCTTCTCGAGGAACACGCGGGCGATATTGCTGTAGCACTGCTCCCCGACGAAAAGCTGATTCTTGAACGGCCCGAATTTCCCGCCCGTGGTGTCGCACACGATGGCCGTGGGACTCTGGCCGACGCGGCCATGCGGCAGCATCACGGCGGGAGGCACCAGCAGCGGATTGCGCTCCCGCTCCTTCACCATCCGTCCATTGTCGATCGGCTGGATGGGCTTCTCTGTCAGGTTCGAGGCCTGGGGATACCAGCGCAGACCGTCCGGATGGCCCTGGAAGGAGCCGGGACGCAGCCATTTCAGGCTGCTGGAGCCGTTCCACGGGCCCTGATTGTCCGTATAGAAAACATCGCCTTCCGCATTGAAGCCAATGCCCCCGGGGCTGCGGATGCCGCTGCAAACGGGCGTCGTCTTACCATCCGGCGTGGTGGTCACCGCCCAGCCGCGCCAGAGGACATTGCTGGTGAACGATCCGGTGAGGCAGAAGACAGACCAGATGTTCCCCTTCTTATCAGGACGGGAACTGAAGGCGTATTCGTGATAGTCGCCGCTGAGCCCCCAATGGTCGCTCACGGTGTCGAAAACATCCGCGCGCCCATCGCCGTCCTCATCCACAAGGCGGGTGAGTTCCGGGCGCTGCTGGACGTAGAGCGCACCATCCTTCCAGGCCGCCCCGAGACATTCGTGCATGCCTTTGGCGAAGACGTTGATCTTTGCCGTGGAAAGATCCACGCTGTCCACGCCGGTCACGCGATAGACCTCTCCCCGCCGGGTGGCGGCGTAGATCGTGCCGTCCGGCGTGTGTTCGATGGCCCCCACTTCGAGGACAAACTTGTCGGGGTTGGGGATGTTCTGAATCGGATAGTAGTCCGACTCCTTGGGTTTGGGCGCATCGGCGGCGAAGGCACCGCCGGCGGCGAGGAGGGAAAGGAGAGAGCGTTGCATGGAACGGGAAAAGGATGGGGTCATGGCAGGGCGCGTTATTGATTGAGCCATGTGCAGGCGATGCGGACTTCGGCGGTCCCGTTGGTGAACGAGGGACGCACGAGGAGTTCGTTGTTCCTGCGAAGGGTGGCCTCCCCGCCGGTGACGGCGACGGTGTAGCCCTTGTCATTTTTCCATCCGCTGCCCTCCGGTTTCATGTTTCCAGTGGCCGCCCGCACATAGAGGCCGGCGGGGGCGTTGCCTTTGAATTTCAGGACGCGGGTCACGCGCTCATCACTCGTCTTATAGTCTCCGGCGGGCTCATAGCGCTCCTCCACCTGGAGGTCGCCCATTTTATAGCGGAAGGTGGGAAAGCGCTGTTTATCGAGCCGGTATCCGAGGAAATCGATGCCCTCGGCCCGTTCTTTTCTGGTGGGCCACGGAGCCTCGGCGGTGGCGAGGACGGCCATGCCCTGCCCTTCTCCGGCAGTGCGAATGATGTTGAACCCGAGCGGCTGCGTATCGCCACCCCCGCGGTCCGTCCAGTGCTGCCGGGCATCGATGAATGCGCCGCGCCACATCAGGGCCTGAGTCATCTGATCGGCGTCGAAGCAGACGTTCACTCCATTGGGATACCCCACGGCAATCCCCCGGGGGCTGCATCCGCTAATGGAATTCCGGTAGACCACCGCCTCGCCATTCTCCGGTCCGATCGGAATGCCGCGATTCCGCTGCTCCTCGGCGCGGATGTCGCCTCCGTTTTTCCGGGAAGGGTGAACCCATTTCGAGAGGGGCGTTTCGCTGAACTTCGGACCGCTCCAGCCAAGGTAAATCTCCTCCTGACCGGTCTGCTCGAAGTAGTCCACCCGCACCGTGTGCGGGCCCTTGTTCAACTTGATCCGGCCTGTTTTGAGATCGCTGGACGGATGAATCCCGTCGTCATTGATGACCTGCCGCCCATCCACAAAGAGCCGGGAGCCGTCGTCCGAGGCGAGGGTGAACTGGTAATTTCCCTCCTCCAGCGGCTCGATCACGCCTTCAAACTGCACGCCAAAGTGCTCGCTCATCCCCTCGAGTTTGAGGTCCAGTTTCTTGCCTTCCATGGGTCCCTCGCGATGGGGTTTGAGAGTCGCGAAATCGGGCATTTTGACCCAGTCGCCCATGAACAGCTTGAAGTTCAGCGACTGGAAACCCGGTCCCTCGGCGAGCACGCGGAGCTCCCCGTTCATGGCCATCGCGTGTCCCGGGAAGGTGCACACGTAGGGATACACGCCCGGCTGATCCGGAACCTTGAGGGTGATCTCCTGCTTTTTGTGCGCCGCCACGAGGTCCGAGTGCGCCCAAATGCGCGAGTGCTCCGGGATCCAGCCCCTGGCTTCCCCTTTCTCGGCGAGCTTCCACGCCTCCATGGCCACGTCCATTCCTTTGTCATTCCCGTCCGTTTTTGGCAAACAAAAGACGATATTATGAGGCATCTCGTCGTTGTTTTGGAATATAATTTTCATTTGCGACCCCGGCGGGGCCTTGATGACCGGGTGGTCGTACTTCATCTGACCCGGCGGAGTGGTGATGGTCACCGTCTGAAGATCATCCGCCCGGGCGGCGAAGGCGAGAACAGGAAGGGAGAACAGAATGGCGTAGTGGCTCATGGACGTCGCCCGAAACGCCCCGGCAGAGGGTCTTGTTTCAACGGAAACCAACGGCGATGCG
>DATAIE010000513.1:0-2576 GCA_036262875.1 Verrucomicrobiales bacterium | reverse complement strand
CGATCATTCTCATCATCTTCGTCTTCGGCGCTGTTAATTTTCTCGTCCACGCCATCCGGAACGCCTGCCGGGGAGCAGATACCCGCGAAATCGTTTTCAAAGATTTAAAGTATCCTAACAATCATCATGTGCCCGGCGTCGGCTATTACCATGCGGAGCACCGCCGGTGGTTTCCACTGCCGTGGAATGAACTGCGCGAGGCGAAGGGCTACTACCATGGCGGGACGTGGCATCCGGAACCCGCGCCCGCACCGGACCCGGGGATGACGTTTCCGGAGGAGGAGCATGTCCTCGAAGTGAACCTGCAATGGCGACGGGCGAACCCGGAGAAGATGGACCGCATCCTCGACGATGTGGAGCGCCGCGGATTTGGCCAGGCGGTCGAATCCATCGAAAACTACAGCCGCGCTTCATGAATGCAGAGACACCGCTTCGTGCCGCGTCCCGCGTGGCAGGAGAAGGTGACGGCATCCGGTCTGCGGTGGCATACTGACAACGGAGCTCCCTTTTGGGATGAATCCGCCAGCTACAGCTTCACCGCGGCTGAGATCGCCCGTCTCTCCTGCACCGCCGCTGAACTCCACGCACTGTGCATGGAGGCGATCCATCACGTCATCCGCACAGGAGCATGGCAGGAACTGTGTGTCAGTCCGCAGGATGCGCCGGTGGTGCTTGCCTCATGGGAGCGCGGAGACTTCGCTCTCTATGGACGCTTCGATTTGCTCCTCGACGAAAATGGTCAGGCGAAGTTTCTCGAATACAATGCGGATACCCCCACGATCCTTCTCGAATCCTCGCTCACCCAGGGCGACTGGGTCCGCGAAGTCATGCCCGGCGCGTCTCAGTGGAATGACGTCGACTCCCTGCTGATCGCCGCCTGGCGCGACAGCGGAATCCGCTGCGCCTACTTCACATGGATCCCCGGCGCGCTGGAGGAAGAGGGCACCGTCCGTTATCTGGCCTCCACCGCTGAGGCTGCAGGGGTGGAAGCCATCGTATTGCCGCTCACGGATATAGGCTGGCACCGCCGTCACCGGCTCTTTGTGGACAGTGAGGGACGGGAGGTCCGGCATTGCTTCAAGCTCTATCCGTGGGAATGGATACTGCGCGATCCGTTTGCCCTGCAGATCCCCGCGGCGTCCTGCCGGTTCATCGAGCCCGCGTGGAAACACCTCTTGAGCAACAAGGCGCTGGCGGCGCTCCTGTGGAAACTGTTCCCCGATCACCCGGCGCTGGTGCCGTGTGTCCTCGACGGGGCACTGGCGGCCCCGTCCGTTGTCAGGAAGCCTGTCTATGGCCGGGAGGGATGCAACGTAGAAATCCGGCGCCACGGCACCGCGCTTCACGTGACAGACGGTCCCTACGCCGGCCGCTGTGTAGAACAGGCCTTCGTGGACGCTCCCCGCTACGACGGCTTCCTGCCGCTGGCCTGCGTGTGGATGATCGGCGGTCATCCCGCGGGACTCGGCATCCGTGAAGAAGAGGGGCCGGTGACTCTGAACGACAGCCGCTTCGTGCCCCATTTCATCGCAGACGTCCCGTCTACCGGCGCGTCAGCCAAAATCGTATGATGAGATAGATGCCGACAAAAATCAGCGTTCCCCAGCCCAATTCGAGTGGATTAGCACGGCGGCGGACGCGACGCGCCAGTTCCTTCCCCATGCGCACCTGCGCCTCCGCCGAAATCGGCCGGACCTCCGGCAGCGGCCCGGGCTCGGCGTTCTCCGTCAGGTGCCCTGCGATCTTCTCCTGACGGTCGAGCCAGACGCGCTGACAATTCCGGCAGACTTCCAGTTCCACTTCCCGCTCCTTCGCGGGAATAAGCACCGCGGCCATGTCGCGCTGACACTCCGGACACAGGGACCGGCGACTCGGCGCGCGGGGTTCCAGCATGGCCGTTTCCCAAATTCCGTTAGCTGAGGCTTCCGGGATGACACGGCGAAACTGGCTGAAATTGAGCGACTGCCCGCCGCAGGCCATACAACGCCACGCGATTCCCGTGTGGTGCTTGTCGGGCTTCAATGCGGTGCTGCACCGCGGGCAGGTCAGCGTCATGGGCACTCCCATGACACGCATGGAGGGTTTGTCCAGCGCCCCGGAGCCATTGGCTGCGGCAATAGACACGAGTGAAAAATCAATTTATTCCCCGGCTGCATGGAGCGCATTGCTCGTCAAATGAACCAGCCCTCCATTTCTGTGAATCCTGCCAAACGCTCCATTCCACTGTGGCTGAAGATTGCGTGCTCTGTCTTCGTGGCCGTGTTCGTTCCGGTATACTGGCACTACTACGGTCCGACCAACTTCCTCTACTTCTGCGATATCGCGCTTCTTCTCACCGTGACCGGAATGTGGATGAAAAGTCCGCTGCTCATTTCAATGTGCTGTGTGGGCATCCTGCTGCCCCAGGCGCTGTGGTGTGCGGACTTTGTGGTCGTGCTCAGTGGCGGGCACCTCACAGGAATGACGGAATACATGTTCCGCGATTCCTCACTTTTTCTGCGGGGCCTCTCCCTCTTCCATGGCTGGCTGCCCTTTCTGCTTTTCTTTCTCATTCGGCGCACGGGCTACGACCGGCG
>DATAIE010000512.1:0-2817 GCA_036262875.1 Verrucomicrobiales bacterium | reverse complement strand
CTGGCTCAGCACGGCCCACGGCCGGTCAAGCACGGCCGTACAGCGCACTTCACGGGCGACACGGCGGGCGGCCTCTGTTTCCACACGGCCGAGTTTTCCCCAGTAGTTGATCTGTCCGGAGAGGCCGCTCCCGATCACGCTGAGCGCGGTTTCCTCCTCGTCCACCATGCGGCGCAGGCTGCTGCTCACAATCCCGATGCGGCGGCGCAGCCCTATCCAGTCGCTCTCTCCGTAGGTCTCACCGAGCACCGTCACACGCCCGGCGGTGGGCGTGAGGAATCCGGTAAGGCAGCTCAATAATGACGTCTTCCCGGAACCGTTAGGTCCGAGAATCGTCCACATTTCGCCGGGCTCTACGCGCCACGCTAGGCTACGCAGTACCTTCGTGTCGCGACGCGTCACAGTGAGACCGGAGATGTCAAGGACAGGCACTTTCATACCATGGACAGGCCGCTAGAGCCGGGGGAAAATCGTATCGGTTGGATGGTCATGTCATTGCAGTGGAACCTGCTGCTGACTTCCGAACAAGGACAAATCGTCTCTATACCGAACGCTCAATCAGCGCGGCATATGCCCCGTCCACATGATCCCGGTGAGGCAGCAGCAGTTTATCCTCCAGCAACTGCCAGCCCGGAGCCTCCTTGAGCACAGCGCGCACGAGTTGAATGTTTTCCCGCGGTTCGATGCTGCATGTGGAATACACGAGACGGCCGCCTGGCTTCAACAGGCCTAACATTCGCATCAGCAGGGCGTGCTGAGTGACGGCAATGAGGGGGAAAAAACCTGGCTGCAAACGCCAGCGGGCGTCCACCCGGCGGCGGAGCACGCCGGTATTGGAGCACGGGACATCAAGAAGAATGCGGTCAAAACCATCACCGAAACGCTGGCGGAAGGACGCAGGTTCCGGATGATGTTCCCAGTCCTGGACATGAGTCTCCACGACGGTGGCTCCCATGCGGGACATATTCTCCCGCAGGCGCTCAAGACGTTTTGCAGAGGAATCGGAGGCAATGAGGATGCCCTGGTTTTCCATGTGTTCCGCGAGGATGGCGGTCTTCCCGCCCGGTGCAGCGCAGGCATCGAGCACGGTCTGGCCAGGCTTCACCTTCAGCATCAAAGGAGCGATTCCCGTCGAAGGGTCCTGTGCATAACAGAGACCCGCGGCCAGTTCTGCGCGCGGCGGTTCATTCACCTGATACCATCCGGATACGGGGCCCTCAAAACGTTCTGCGCCGGGGATGTCCGCAACGGCAGAGGAGGCGCGCTTGTGGAGGCCGTTTACCCTGACATATACCGGCGCGGGCGTATTGCACCACTCGCCCAGCTTTTCCACCGCCTCCGTTCCATGCGCCTGGGTCCAGTCCTGCACAAGGAACTCCGGCAGCGAATGCCGCACGTGTGGCGGCGCTTCGCGGCGGAGTTGCTGCAATTCCATTTTTTCGCGGAGAGACCGGCGCAGCACGGCATTCACCAGCCCGCGCGCCCGGCCCGCGAGGGCCACCGTTTCGTTCACTGCGGCATGTTCGGGCAGCCCCATGAGGTGCAGTTGCACGAGACCGATCCGCAGCCATTCCCTGACATCGTCCTCCAGACTGGCTCCGTCCCGGAGAAAGTGAATCCATGCATCCAGCAGCGTGCGATTTCTCAATACGGCGAGCACGATCGCATTCAGCAGCGAACGGTTAGGGCCGGAGAGTTGCTGCTGCACCGCCATGCGCTCCACCATGTCCTCGGCAAACGTGCCTTCCGGCGACCAGCGCCGCAGGACCTGCCACGCGCACAGGCGGGAGTTGGGAAGACCGGCAACCATCAGCGCGGCGCAGGCGCGTTGACCGGAGAAAGGCTCTCCGCAGGAGGAAACGCCGGATCAGCGGACGGAGCCGGAGAAGGGGCCGGGCTCTTCCCGGTTTCGGGAAGGATTTTGTCCGCGATGCGTTCGATCCCTTTTTTGGCAAAAATACTGCCGGGGTACATTTTGTCCGCCCGGAGATAGCCGGAGAGACTGATGCCATAGCGTCCTTTTTCCTCGTTATCCTTCGCCGTCGTCAGGACGCGGCTGAATTCCGCGCAGGTTTCACTGAGCTGGCTGATCCGCCGGTTCACTTCATTGTCGTCCGGAAAATCCGGTGAAATTTCCTTCAACCGCTCCCATGCACCAAAGCTGTCTCCGGACCGCACCATTTCGTCCGCGGTGATCACCACTTTCTCCACCTTCTCGACTCTCTCCAGCACGTCCTTGAGCTTCTTTGCATAGTCCGGCTTGCTGAACACCGCGCCGGCATACTTCTCCTTGTCCCGGAAAACCTGACGGAAGTTCTTCTCCGCGATAAGGCTGTCCAGTTGGCTCAGCGTGCGGCTGGCTTCATCTCCATAGGCCGCCACCTGGGTGGAAAACGCTTTGAGTTCCGGATTCGTCGGCCAGATCAGGGCAGCCTGCTCAATCGATTGGGCCAGCTTCTTGTCGTCCTTCGCGATCGCAGCGCTGCGGGCACTTTGAATATGCATGGAACTCGCCGCCCGCGCGGTTTCGATCGCGGCGCGCGGTTTGGAGTAGTCAAAATCCTTTGCCGTCTTCCGCATCTTCTCGACCAGTTCCTCCGCCAGCGTGTAATCCTTCACTTCTATTGCGGACAGCAGTTGGTTCGCGTCGCGCACAAAGGCGAGAACCTTCTCTTTCTTCGCGCGCTGCAGGGTGCGCATCTTCGGGAGGTATTCCCCCATCATAAACGACTCGCTGAGCCGTTTGCTGGCGCTTTCCAGTTCATCCTTTTCAGCAAGATAAACGAAGGCCGTCACGCCCTCATCCACATCGCGGAT
>DATAIE010000511.1:0-3657 GCA_036262875.1 Verrucomicrobiales bacterium | reverse complement strand
TGGGGCCCCGGTCGATGCAGCCTTCGGAAAACACGCAGACGTGGCGGCTGTCCGCCATGCCGGTGCGCCGCTTCACGGGCCGGTCGATGAAAACGACACCGAAGAGGAATCCGAGGTCCTTCTCCACGGGGTGTTTGAACTGATGGCGCTGGTTGATTGCGTGAAGAATGGCGCATCCGGCGGCCTGGATTTTGGCAACGTTTTCAGGAACGCAGGACAGGCCGACCGATGAGGCCTCGACAAAGGCGAAGAATGCCCCGCCGTAGGCAACGTCAAACTTCACTTTCGCCGCCAGTTCCGGCACATCGATTTCTTCGTCCGTGGTGACTACGAAGGCGGGGACATTTTCAAAGAACACCTTGCGCACGCGGTCGTTCTCGATGTGCCCATAACATCTTACCAGGCCGGCGGGAGTATCGATTTTGAGGCGTGTTTCCGGGGCCTTCATGTCCACGATTCCGGACTCCAGGAGGATCGTGGTGAGGGCGATGACGCCATGGCCGCACATGGGGCTGAACCCGCCCCGGTGGATGAAGAGCGCCCCGAAGTGTGAATCACTGCGCTGCGGCGGAGTGAGGATGCAGCCGTACATATCGAGGTGGCCGCGGGGTTCAAAAATGAGCGCCCGGCGGAGGTGGTCGAAGTGCTTGCGGGCATAGCGCCAGCGTTCGAGCAGCGTGTGCCCCCGAAGAGGGGGCAGCCCGCTTAAAATCAGGCGCAGAGGTTGTCCGGCGGCATGCGCGTCGATGGTCTCAACCTTGAGGCCATAGGAGGGGGCGACCCATTCGTGGAGGTTTTTGAGGCGCGCGGTGACGTCGTCGTCCATTGAGGATTCTGAAAAGGGGGGAGGGAAGCCGGAACGCTGCCACAGCGGCGGGAGCCCTGCCAGAGGTTTTTGAAGCGGGTGAGGCGGGTTGAGCAACCTCTGCCGGAAGAGTGATGAACACGCGATGGGTGGACGGAGGCAACTGCCGTTTTCTTGCCGGAATGCAAAGGAATGGTAGGATTATTCCATGAACGCAGAGAACGAGGGCTCTCACTGCCGGGCTTCCGCCCCGCCCTCATCTGACGTTCCTTTGCCGTCAGGCAAACGGGCGGCGGGGTCATACGTGAGGCTGCTCCTGATTTCGCTTCTCGCGTTTATCACGGGAGTTTCGATCAGTGTTGAAATATACGGCGCAAAGAACGCGAAGGCATTCTACCACTTTTACACCTCGCCCTCATTAGCCATTTCCCCTGCGGCGCTTGAGTTGTTGGAGCGTGGGAACATTCATGTGAAGGGATTGACCGGCACGGAAAGAGAAAAGCTTATTGCAGAGGAATTTTCGCGTGAAATCCGGTGGATGAGATGGACGGATTCAGGAGAATTGGAGTGGGGCGGGAGCCACAAAACTCCCCCGCCGAATCCTCAGCCATGAAAGCCGGGCGCCTCATGTTTTGGCTGGTTCCGGCCGGTGCCTTATTCCTGGGATTCCTCCCCGGTTTGATGAACCGCCAATGGTGGGAGCGCTGCCGGCACTATAACTCGCCAAGGAACGTCCGGCTGGCGCTGGCGAGGGGATATGCGCGGGAGTTTGAGTCGAAAAATGGCCGTAAACCGGATACGGAGGAATTGAGCCGGTATGCCGGAGAACACTTCGCCGGTGATTTCGAACAGCATAAAGTCGACGAATATCTCACCTCCCGCTGGAAAGAGCCGCCGATCGAACGCTGAGGGGTCAGCGTTTTGCGATGCCCAGGATGGCGAGGAAAGTGGTGCCCACCACCGTCCAGGTCCCGATTTGCAGAACCGGCAGCAAGAGCGCCTGCGGGATGATGCCGGTCCAGAGTTCGGTCACGACGACGGCGGCGCAAAGCCAGGTGACTGTGGCGAGAGAACCATAGAGCCAGCGGCCGGCGCGGCTGTGGCGGTCAAAGAATATAGCGGCAGGAATGGCCTGAAAAAGAAGCGCGCCGCCGGTGAGCTGGATTTCGTCGAGTCCGGTGCAGAGCCCGGTGACAAAAAGAAGAAACCCGGAAGCGAAGCCGCCACCGACGATGAGCGCCTCCCATTTTTCACGGGCATGGAGTGCCTGGCGCGCAAAGCGGTCGGTGAGAAGGAAAAAAGTGCTGAGGCCCGGTGCCACGTAGGTCCAGAAGACGAAAGTCATGTAGAGGACGATAAATCCCGTCGCCAGCCGTGGATCGATCCCGGCGAGAATCCTCCACAGGAATTGATAGACCAGGTAAATGCCGATAAAAAGAACCCGCCCGTATTTTTTCGAAAGCGCCGACACCCGGAAGGCGAATCCCAGATACATCCGGTAGATGAACGAACGGGCGCGAAAACTCTCGATGAGGCCGTCGCGGGCCATTTGTGATGAGGCATCGAGGCGCAGCGCGGCGGCGAAGTGCTCCGAAGCCTTCCGGTGATCCCCGCGGCGCAGCGCGGCAAAGCCGGCATTGCAGTGGGATACCGGGTTCTCAGGATCGTCGGCAAGGCGGGAGGCGATGTTACTTTCGTTCTCGTGTGCCTTTCCCTGATAGAGCAGGGACTGGGACAGCAGGTGATGAGCGTTTTGGTCGTCCGGTTCCAGTTCCAGAGCGGTGCGCGCCGCGACCTCCGCGTCTTTCCATTCGCGCCGGTTTACGTGAACGGCGGCTTTGGCCGTCCAGTTGAACGGGTCCTGCCCATCGATCCGGATGGCGTGCTCGGCGCACTGCATGGCATCCCCGTGGCGGTGCAGGGCGAGAAGAATGCGCGATTTCCAGGCGTGGTGGCGGTCCGACTCCGGCTCCATCCGGAGGGCGACATTGATGGCCCCGAGAGCGTCCTCATCGCGGTCCATGTGATAGAGGACCACCGCCATGAGCATGAGCGCGTGGGGATTGTCTGGGTCCTGAGAGAGAATGTCGCGCAGCGCCGCCTCCGCATCCGGATAACGGTTCTGCTGGAGGAGCACGGAGACACGTGCGTTCTGAGCCGGGTCCATGCGTGGTTATTTTTTGAGGCCGAGATAGGCCAGCACTTCGTCGTAGAAGCCGCCCTGATTGGCATAGAGCGCGTAATTTTTGGCGCTTTCAAACCACGCCAGCGTGGTGGGTTTGAGATCGCCCGCCGCTTTGGCGAGCAGTTTGGTGGTGATGGGCACCACGCGGCCCTCTTTCATGGCCGACGTAAGCGCGATTTCGACGGCGTTGTCATACATGGCCTTGATGTCGGCTCCGGAAAAATTGCGGGTCTTTTTGGCGAGAGCCCTGGGATCGAGATCGGAGACGGGTTTCCCCTTCGCCATCACACTGATGATGGATTCACGGGCCTCATCATCGGGAGGCGGCACGAAGATGGTGCGGTCGAAACGGCCCGGGCGCTTGAAAGCGGAATCGATGTGCCACGGCGCGTTGGTGGCGCCGAGGACGAGGACGCCGTCATTGTTGCTGACCCCGCCGTCCATCTCTGCGAGGAACTGGTTGATAACGTTGCGGCCCGCCGACTGCCGGAGATCCTTCCGGTCTGCGGCGAGCGCGTCGATCTCATCGAAGAACAGAACGCTGGGGGCATTACGGCGCGCAGTTTCAAAAATGGCGTGCAGATTTTTCTCACTGTTGCCTATCCAAAAGTCGAGGATCTCATGCAGGCCGATGCAGAAAAAGGAAGCATTGATTTCGCCGGCCGTG
>DATAIE010000510.1:0-5645 GCA_036262875.1 Verrucomicrobiales bacterium | reverse complement strand
TTGTTCGCCTCCCAGATATCAAGGCTCGACCCTTCCGTGCGGGCGACAAAGAGATCGAACGGCACATTCGGCGCCACGTCGGCCAGCCCGGAATTTTCCGGAAACAAAACGCTGCGCACCAGCAATGCGGTCATCGTGCCGCAGAACAAAAAGATGATGGCAGAAATCAGGCGCGGGGACATGCAGGGCCAAAGCTGTGGACAGAGACAGTGAAATTCGTCAGGGTGTTCAGTCGATGTGTTTCATCATAAAACAAACAGGGCAGCAAATGCTGCCCTGTTTGAGGAGAGAGAATTAAAGTGCTCTGCGGGGATCAGAGAGCCTGGAAGGCGTTCGACCCGAGGTAAGGAGCGGTGCTGATACGGCCACCGTAGACGGTGATCGGCACCACGGACTTATTCTTGAAGGAGTCGGTAGGAACCGTTTGGAGACGGCGCTGGGTGCCATTGGCGGGATCCAGACCATTCGGGCGGGGAGTGAGGAAGTCGCCGGTGGAGACGAGCGTATTGTCAAAGCTCACACCTTCATCGCTTTCACCTTCGCCGAAGAAGGTGGCTTCGCCGGTGCCGGTGAAACGGGGAGCCGGGAATTTCTTGGTGATCTTGCCGGTCCAGGTAGCGTTACAGGTCATGTAGGTCGCCTCAGGGCCGCCGGGGGTGTAGCCGCCGAAGAGCGGGTTGCCGGTGCCGTAACGGACACCGTTGAAGACACCGAAGGAAGTTCCGTTCGCGCTGCGGAGCACGGCGGCCGGGTTGTTCAGGTCCGTGCCGGCGGCGGTAGCGTTCACTTGGCCATCAGCGAGACCGCCAACGAAGTCGACGAATCCGTAGGACTCCCCATAGTAGGACACGCCGTTGTAATAGACGACGGAATCACCGAACTCCGAGTTGTAGGCAGCAGCGGTGTTTTGAGAGAACCGGGCGAGACCCGAGACATTGTTGCCGCGGATGGTGTATTGGAAAATACCGCCGTCGAAGCCGTCAAAAGTATTATTGCTGTAGGGACCGCCCGTCCAGGCAAAAGCCTGAGTGGCGAACATTGCAAAGATTGTGAGGAGAGCGCAGAATTGTTTCATAGCTGTCGGGGATATTGCCGGTCGAGGCCCTGTCCGGCAAGGAAAATTTGCACATCGGGGATTTTTTTATGCCGGGACGGGAAAAGGATGGGTGAAATCGTCTTTCATCCTCCAAAAAATTCAGCGGAATTTCAGATTTCTCCCGGGAAATCGCAAAAACCCGGGGTCAAAAGCCACGGCTCGGCATTTGCCGTGCGCTTGCGGCTCGACGTATCCTCCTTACATCTCCAGTCCCTCCATGAATGCGCGCTTCCTGCTGACCGTCACCCTGCTTTTTCCCGCTTTGGCCCCCGCGCAAACGGCAGCGGAACCGGTCACGCGGGCGGTGTGGGTGCAGCAGTTGTCGGGGGACGCCGATCCCTATGCGGCGGGGAACGTCTTCCGGTTGATGGCGCGGGAGCTGCCTTCCGAACCGCGCGTGCTGCTTCCCGGACCCGGGAATTACTCGCGCCCGCTGCTCTCAGCGGACGGGAATACCGTATATTATACCGACCGGCATGCCTCCGCCGGCGAGTCCGGCACCACTTATTCTCCGGAAATGTTCGCCGTGCCTTTCGCAGGCGGAGAACCCAGGAAACTGGGAACGGGCATGGCGGTAGCGGTGTGGCGGTCCAAAGAAGGCACGGAGTTCGTCTACGCGCTCACCACCCTTCAGGCGAGCCGCCGGCCGGGGTTGACCGGGGACCTGCTCGTGCGTTTCCAGCCCGGTAAACCGGACAACCGGCAAATCATGTGGACGGAGACCCCGCTCGGAGCGGACAATTTCCAATTGTCTCGCGACGGTAGCCGGGCAGCCGGCCTCTTTCCCTGGCCGCAGGCGGGGCTGGCGAATATGGAGGACCATATATTCACCCCTCTGGCCCAGGGCAGCTTTCCAGCGTTGAGCCCGGACGACGGCTACGCGCTGGGGGTGCTGGACGGCGATCGCCGCCGCTTCCGCGTTTTTGTCCCGGGGGTCGATCCTGGCTGGGATCTCCTGCCTGCGCAGGCTCTGCCGCAACAAGCCGGACAGATCAATCACATCCGCTGGACGAATGACCCGCTGGCGATCACCTTCAGCGGACCTCCAGTGAAAGGAGAGGCGCCGGATGTCTACCTCGCCAAACTGCGGCCCGATCTTCGCAGTATCACTCAAGCCATCCCGCTGAGTACGGACCCGGCACCTGATTTTTTCCCGGATGTCTGGGTCGGAGGCGGCTACGAACGATCCACGACGCTGACCCAGCGCCCCGCCGTCGTGGCGGCCACCGCGGCTTCCGTGTGGCCCGTCTCCCAGGATGCTCTGCAATTTTCGTGGGAAAACGTGATTTCTCCCGCCGGAGCGGACGTTTTCACAATGCACCGGTATGCCACACCCGGACGTTACGGCTCCTTAAACCTGAGTGCCGGCTGGGCGGATGTTCCGGCAACCGCCACGCAACGCCTCAGCGACGCCTGTTCCGCCAGCGGGTCCTTCACGCTGGAGGCCCTCTTCAATGAACGGAGGACGCTGGTTCCGTGCAGCGTCCGCCTGCTCAGCCTGCAAACGGCGGATGGTCGCGACGCCTTCTCTCTCTTCCGCGTGGACCGTTCCCTCGTCCTGCGCATTCTCACCGGCGGCGACGGAGGGAAGCGGCCTTTGATCGAGCGCCACGTTCTCTCCCAGTTTTCCATTTCCGATGATGTTCACTTCCATCTTTGCCTCACTGTTCACGCGGGAAAACTACAGTGTTACATCGACGGCAAGCCGCTGAAAGAGATCGATCTCGACCAGCCGGGCCTCCAAGCCTGGAAGGGTGTTCATCTTACGGCGGGCGATCCGGAACCCTATGGATCACCCTGGACGGGTCAGGTAGAGCGCATCGCCTGTTACTCCCGGGCCCTGGCGGCGGCGGAAGTGGCGGATGTCTGGCGCAGCACGGAAGCACTCCTCACCGGACGTCAGTTGCCAACCCGCTACAAGGTTAAGGCCCGCCTGCTCGAAATGCCTCCGCTGCCGGATGCCGCCACCCTTGCCGCCTCTCCCCGCTGGCTCAATGCCTCGTCATGGGAAATCGAGCAGGTTCTCACGGGCTACATCGCTCAGAAGAAAATCACGGTGCTCCAGTGGGCCTGGCTCGATGGCAAGCCCGCCCCGCTGCCTGAGATCAAGCCGGGACAAAGCACAGAACTTTCCATCGAATCCCTCGATGACCACCCGGAGGCCCGCACGATCAAAACCAACCATGCGGTGAAGGCCGGCGAGCAGACGGTGTTTTTCGATACGACTCCGCCGGGCCGCCACGTGCAGCCCTTCCCTCCCTGAAATCACTGCCGCTCCACGCGGTAATATTGCTTTGAAGCGGGAGGACTTGCATCCGTCAGTTGCGTGGTCACCGCTGCCGCGGCTCCGGGAACGACGGCTCCCACAGCATTCCAGGTCTGAAGATCGGAAGACCGGAACAGGCGGTAGTTTCCATCCGGAGAGGAGGGCACCGTCACAGAGAACGAGGCCGGGGATCCGGACAGAGCCGCAGACAGAATGGCGAACTGCTCCGACGCCGGAGTGCCGGGATGCTGATAGAGTTCCCAGACCTGTTCGCGGGTGAGTTCCACCCCGTACACCTGGACGTCATCGATATCACCCGAAAAACCGGATCCTGCGACGGTGCGTGATCCGACGTGCAAACCGGTCGCCGCCGGATTGAGCGGATAGTCGTCAAAGCCCGTGATCGTGGCGCTGGAAGTGCCGGTCTTGAGACGGCCATTGATATAAAGGCGCGCCCGTGTAGCCGTGGAATTCCCGAATCCATCCTCGTCCAGATGGGTCAGCACGATGTGAGAGACGCTGCCGTCCGCCACGGTATCGGTCGAGGTGAAAAGGTCCGTATTGCGGACGCGGTATTTCACGAAACCCTCCGGAGTGAGCTGAAGACCCAGGATTTTTTCGTACGGGGTGGCGAAATCGTAGTCGCGCTGAAAGAGGCTGCGCACGGCCCCTGCTGCCGCCGGTTTTACCCACATGGAGATACTGTAGGTGGGAGTATGAACCACCGGGGAGGTGAAGTAGCTTCCCGTGGTGCTCGTTTGAGCCGGAAGAAACCCCATGGAAAAGCCGGTGTCAGTCGCCCCCAGGAGAGAGGGGTTTCCAAACGCCACCGGATCGCGAACCTGGAGTGTTCCCGTGCCGGAGTAGCCGGAGGAATCCGTCAGATTGACGCCGGAGGCTTCGTCCAGCTTGTAGTGCGCCTCAAGGAAGGCACCCACACTGCGCCGCGCACGAAGGCCGCTCACCAGATAGGCGGGTGTCTGAGGATCATCACTGACGATGGTAAAGGACGCGGATTTTATCCCGTTGGGAGCGGCGGGGGAAAACGTGACGACGAGCGGCGCGGAACTGCCGGCGGCCACCACTACGGGCAGCGGCGTGCTCACCGAAAAGTCCGTCGCATTCGTGCCGGAAAAATTCACCGCACTCACCGTGAGGTCTCCGGTCGTCCGTGTGTTTTGCACCGTGTAGGTCGTCGTCACAGGCGTTCCCAGATAAGTCGGCAGCGCCGCTCCGGGCGTGACGACGAGAGAGGGCGGCACTAGATTCTCCACCACCATGTTGTCGACCAGCATCCACTGGTTATCAGCATCGAAGCTGACGGAAGAGGCGGAATCTTCGTACCCCACCATCGCGCCGCCCCCCACCGGTCCGGTGAGGGTTTCAAAGAACTTAGTGGCTGTGCGGCCCACTGCTTTGTACTGCACTGTCACTTGCCCTCCCTGGGCGGTGATATCAGCCTCCACCCATTGATTCGCCGGACAACTGGGAACCGGCAGAGCATCTGCACCAAATGCAGGCGTGAAATAAGTCACGGTATCGGAACCCGATCCGTTCATGTCCCGGCCCAGGACGATAGTGGAGGCAGTACAAAAGGAAGCATCGGAGCCATTGGCGGCGCTGAATCCCCCCTCCGTGGACAACCACCCCCATGTGCCCGAACCGGCCCCGGCGCGGGTGCCTCGTCCCATCGGCGTCGCGGAGGTATATCCCACGCCCCATACTAACTGTTCCGTCGTTCCGGCCTGCGTCGGGATACCTCCGGACAACGTCACGGCGGGGGAAAGACGAAGATAGAAGTCAAATTTCAGCCGGTAATTATCCGTGAACAAAATCCGGGAGCCGCCCACGTCGTCGAGCGCCACCAGATTGGCGATTCGTTGAGCAACCGCCGGATTTCCCCCATAGTTCACCTGTATCAGCACGCCCCGCGTGGGTAGGGAGCCCGCCACCTGACGGGGAGCCTCAGGGATGTTGTGTGAGGTCACTCCCACCAGCATATCCGAGTAGTTCACATAAGTGACATTCATTCCTGTGCCGCTGTTGGACTGGACCCTCGCCGTCTCCAGGGAATCGAAGCTCTCTGAAAAAAGATCCGCCGCGCGGAGACGCGCCGCAAGAGAGGTGAGGGACGCCAACGCTGCGGTCCAAAACAAAAGGGGAGTTCTTGTCATGACGGACCTTATAGCGGACTCCGCGCCGGACCCGCCAGCGATTTTTCCCCTGTCCCCGGGTCCTAGGGCACCCGGAAATATTTACCGCTGAAGGGACATCTGACACGGG
>DATAIE010000509.1:0-3473 GCA_036262875.1 Verrucomicrobiales bacterium | reverse complement strand
TGGAACTGGAGGACTGCGGGTTTGCGGATCGCCAGGAGCAAGGGATGGGGGAGAAGGCGAGGGTTGACGGGGCGGACAGGATGTCCGCGCTCCTTCCGGAGGGACGGCGGTTAACCCGGGTGTGGGGCGAGGGTCTGCGGGAATGGTATGTCAATGACCAGCAGGGGCTGGAGCATGGATTCACGGTCGAACGCCGCCCGGCGGGTGGTGGATTGGGAGTTCCGTTAGTGATTGAACTGAAGGTCCGGGGTAATCTGCGCGCGCTGCCGGTAACGGACAGCAGCGGAGTGAGTTTCGCGGGCGCCGCGGACGAAGCGGTGCTTCGCTACAGCGGCTTGAAAGTATGGGACGCGGAGGGGCGGGTATTGCGTGCCGGCATGACGGTGCCGGATGAAAGCCATGTGCGGCTGGAGGTGGAGGAAGGAGGAGCCACCTATCCCGTAACGGTGGACCCGGTGGCCGCGCCAGTGTATCTGAAGCCGCTGAATACGGATGGCGGGGACCGCTTTGGTCACTCAGTGGCCATCTCGGGGGACACCGCCGTGGTGGGAGCCTACCTGGAGGACAGTGACGGCATGGGTGCCAACCCTCCGTTCAACAACAATCTCGGGGATTCCGGCGCGGTTCATGTTTTTGTTAGATCGGGAGGTGTGTGGACCCAGCAGGCTTATCTCAAGGCCTCCAATCCCGGAGCGGGCGACTTCTTTGGCAAATCGGTGGGGATTTCGGGAGACACCATCGTGGCGGGAGCCAACTACGAGGACAGCGACAGCACCGGAGTGAATTCGTTCGCGAACAACAATGCGGACCAGGCGGGTGCGGCGTACGTTTTCGTCCGCAACGGCCAAACGTGGAGTCAGCAAGCCTACTTGAAAGCATCGAACACCGGATTCAACGACCAGTTCGGGACAGCCGTGGCCGTGTCGGGAGATACCATCGTGGTGGGCGCGCCGCTGGAGGACGGAGGCGGTGCGGGGATCAATCCGCCCTCCAACGAGGACGCGACGGCTTCGGGGGCCGCCTACGTTTTTGTGCGGAGCGGCAGCACATGGACTCAGCAGGCCTACCTCAAAGCATCGAATCCCGGGGCCAACGACAACTTTGGCAGCGCCGTGGCGATCGACGGCAATACCGTGGTCGTGGGAGCCTATCTAGAGGATGGCGGAGGCACGGGAGTCAACCCACCACCTAACGAAGGGAGCGGCGATTCCGGAGCGGCCTATGTCTACGTGCGGAATGGTACGGCATGGAGTCATCAGGCGTACCTCAAGGCCTCCAATACCGGGCCCCTCGACTGGTTCGGCATTTCAGTGGCGGTCTCCGGAAACACGATCGTGTGCGGCGCGGCGGCTGAGGATGGAAATGGAACGGGCGTCAATCCGCCCGACAATCCCGGCGGCGCGGATTCCGGTGCCGCCTACGTCTTCGCCCGCAGCGGCAACACGTGGACACAACAGGCCTACCTGAAGGGATTCACGAACGGGGCGATTGACCAGTTCGGCCTTTCCGTCGGCGTTTCCGGAGACACGGTCATCGTAGGCGCGCCACGGGAAAACGGAAGCGGCATGCGCCTCAATCCGGTGCCGAACAATGGAGCGGCGGACTCAGGAGCGGCTTATGTATTCACCCGCAGCGGCACCGCGTGGTTCCCGCAGACGTACGTAAAAGCGACGAATACCGGGACGGATGATTTGTTCGGAACATCGGTGGCTATTTCCGGCGACACGATTTTGATCGGGGCTCCTGACGAGGACGGCAATGGAACGGGGGTGAATCCGCCGGATACAGGCACCGTGGCGGCCTCCGGCGCCGCCTATGTTTATTCAGGCATCGGGCCCGCTGCGGATCAGGATTCCGACAGCGTGGCCGATCTTTTCGAAATCTACTTTGGCACTTCTCCGACAACCGCCGGCGGCGTGCCATGGACGGTGACGGTGAGCGGAGGCCAACTGCGCCTGCGATGGCCCGAGGTGAATACCACCGGCGTAACGGTGGTGCCTCAATGGTCGCCGGATCTGATCACCTGGCTGGCAAGCGGTGAGACGCGCAACGGGATCGCGGCGCGCACCATTTCCGTGAGCAGCGTTGGGGGAAATCTGAAGGAGGCGGCGGTGAGCATGTCGGGGCTGACGCGGGCGTGGATCCGGTTGAAGCTGACTTCTCAGTGAGGCCGGGCGAAGGGCGCAGATAACCTTTTTGATTGTCTGGTTGCACCCGCCGCGCCGGTGAATGCGTGTAACCCGTCGTTTGGCGACCGGGAGCGCTGCCGTCCCGGCGGCTCTTGTCCTCAACTTCACCGATGGCGCAAGCAAAGGAACCAATGCCGCCGGGACGGCGGCGCTCCCAGTCACGCAGCGGGGGGCGGTAACGGGGTTTGCGGGCGGACGGATGCAGCGCTCTTTAAAAACCGCTCTTTGAGGGGCCGTGGCGCGAGGCAGCAAGGCGGGTGGTTTGTACGCACAGGTCAGCAAGGGCACGGATACCCGGAGGTTGCGGGGCGCGGGGAAGCCGTAGCGTGGAGGAATGACACGCGTGTTTCTCATCCTCGCTCTTTTGGTGTGCCGAACCTCCGGGGCGGATCAATCGCCTTCCCTGCCCTATCTTGAGCAACTGGTGGGCGGCGCGGAAACGGCGCTCGCTAAAGAGGTGCCCGACAAGGCGGCGTGGCTGGCGAATCGCGAGCGTTACCGGCGGGAGCTGGGAGAGATGCTGGGGCTGCTGCCGGAGCCACCGAGAGGAGACCTCAAAGCGACCATCACCGGCACACTGCAGGGCGAAGGCATCGTGGTGGAGAAGCTGCATTTCCAGAGCCTGCCGGGGCTGTATGTGACGGCGAACTTTTACCGCCCTGCGGCGGGAGGCGGGAAACTGCCGACGATTCTGTATCTCAGCGGACACGGAGTGGAGATGGGGAAGGACGGTCGCAGCAACGGGAACAAAACCCATTACCAGCACCACGGAGTGTGGTTTGCCCAGCATGGATACAACTGCCTGATTCTGGATACGGTGCAGTTTGGCGAAATCCTCGGGGAACACTGGGGCACCTATAAGCTGAACCGCTGGTGGTGGGTGAGCCGGGGCTACACGCCGGCGGGAGTGGAAACGTGGGCGGGCATGCGGGCGCTGGATTATCTGGCGACGCGACCGGAGGTGGACATGGAGAAGATCGGCGTCACGGGACGCAGCGGCGGCGGGGCTTACTCGTGGTTTGTGACGGCGATGGATGACCGCGTGAAGGTATCGGCGCCGACGGCGGGCATTACGACACTGCGGGATCATGTCATCGGCGGATGCATCGACGGTCACTGCGACTGCATGTACATGGTGAATCTCTACGGCTGGGATTTTGACAAACTGGCAGCGCTGGCGGCTCCGCGTCCGCTGCTCATTTCGAATACGGACAAAGACACCATCTTCCCGCTCGGCGGAGTCATGCGGATTTACGAGAGCACGCGACGGCTCTATAAGCTGCT
>DATAIE010000508.1:0-5371 GCA_036262875.1 Verrucomicrobiales bacterium | reverse complement strand
AGGAACTGGCAGGGAGCGGCATGCAGAGAGCTACTGTTGCGTGGGCAGTACGACGCGGCGGCGGGGCGGGGGATTGCCGGGCGCATTCGGCGGAGCAAACATCCCGGTGTCCTCTTTCCCTGTCGTGATCCAATCTCCCTTGCGGACGGGGATGGCCGGGATGGGATCTTTTCCGGGGACAAACTCCGCCAGTGCGCTGCCGTTCCGCTCGTTCCGCAATTGCCACTTTGTTCCCGCGATCCGGCCGGCGCGCAGATATTCGACCACTTCCGGCAGCATCAGACAGGTGACTCCTTTGATTTGAGGATGGAGAAATTCGATCCACCCATCCGGCGTTGAGGAGAAAGAGTAAAACCGGTAGGGTATGTTTATTTCCGGCAGGACGGAGTCGCCCTTGTCAATATGAAGGGTGACCGCCGTCACCGCGGGTGAGCCGATACCACTTTTTTGATTGGAGCCGGCGAATCCGGGAGGCGGGGCAGGTTGAGGCTCTTTGGTGAAATCCTTCTTACTCTTGAACAATTCGAGTGTTCCGCCCCAGGGCGAATCCGGCGGGACGTCATTCCCGGAAGCGTGTGAAAACTTTCGCTCGGCGTAGTTTATATCGGGAAGGACGCATTCACTTTGGGCGTGGAAGGTTTGGACCCAGGCCTCGTCAATGATCGGGCCGTTGGCGGCAAGGGCCTTTCGCGTTGCTTCGTCAGCAACGTGATAGACCTCGCGGAGAAATCCCTCCTCCGGGCGGCCCACGAAAATTCCTTCGCGCACGCGCTTTTGAAGAGCAGGATCGTCAGCCGGCACCGCGTCCAGAGCGATGATGTCTCCGTCGTTCAGCACAATCTCCTTTTCGGGAGGAAGTCCGTTGGTGAGATCCACCGTCAACGCTTCACGTCCCCTGGGGGTGATCTTTACCGTGTTCATCCGGTAGAAGAAGGAAGGCTTGGGAAGGTAGCGGATGACGACGGAAAGGAGGGGTTCCACTGACAAAAGATCCGTGGTTGGATCCCACCTGAAGCCAATCCGTGGCGGCCGGACGCGGAAGGTCCGGGTCCAGTCCCCGGCTTTTATCGTCACGCGGCGCGTGGCTGCTTTTTCGATGAATGCCGTGACCGGTGCGGGAAACTCGCGCCAGGATGCGGACAGTTCGTCGGTCAGCTGGACATCCAGCACGTCACCGGATTGCAAAACAGGCAGTGCGGCATCCCCTTTCTCTGAAGCAGCCACAAGGTCCAGTGGCTCGCGTTTTAGGACTTTGCCGGTCGCGGGATCGCAACGGAGGATCGTCAGGTTTTTGAGATCAGGACGGTAAAAACCCTCGGCCCTGGGCTCACCGGTCGCGGAGTAGCCATAGGGCAATGGATAGGGATTTTGATTGTCCCGCCACTGGAGAAGCGGGGATGATTCCAGAACGTAGGTCCGCGCCAGAGCCTCCGCGACATTGATGGGCATGGTCGAAGAGGGTACGAAGAACCGCTTACTGGAGGCCGGATCAGAGGGCAGGCAGTTCACCCAAGTTCTCGCGTGAAGGAGTTTGTTTTGTTCGAAGTTCTCGTAGGTCCAAAGACGCCGGAGGACTTCCGGCGCGTTTTTCTCCGGATGGGATTTGAACGATTCCTCATCATCGTGAAGCATTGGGGAAGTGGAGGAACGCTCAGGCCGCGGAGAGCCGTCCGCCGGCTGGAGTTTGCTTAACTCGACGATTTTCAGATATTCGGTGAGCGCCGCGAGAAAAGGCTGGTCCGCCGCATCCGGCTTAAGAGCGAGGAACTGCTCCAAAAGGGATGGCTCCGGAAGGTTTGCTGCAACGAGATGCAGAGGCCGCATGAAGGAGAACGCTTTGCTGCTCTGGCCGGAGAAGCGGGCAGCTTTGCTGTCTCCGGACCTGATGGCATTGATGTCCGCCCCGGCCTCGACCAGTGCCTTGATCACCGGCATGCGGTTTTCCCGGAAATAGGGTGTTAGGATAGCAGTAACGACAGGCGGAACGAATCCCTCGGGTGGCGTCCCCTTGATCGTGGCTGTGGCACGATTTCCCCTGGCGACAGGCGGAACGGCCGGTGGAGCGGGCCTTTCCGGAGTGAAATCAGCTCCCTTCTCCTTCAGCGCGCGCACGAAGGCCGGATCGTCAAATTCTGCGGCCCAGTTCACAGGAGAAAAGTCATCGCTCGTTGAGACATCCGCGCCATCGGCAATCGCTTTCAAGGCGAGCGGGAGGACGACCTCCTTCTTCGCTGTAGCAGCTTTCAAGAACCAGAGGGCCGATTTGCCGCCGGATGATTTTCCGGCAACGGGGGCTCCCGCTTTGCGGAGAAAGTCATAAAATGCCGCGTCGGCACGGCTGAGAGCGAGGTCGACCAGCCTTGCTCCGGTCGAAATCCCCTGATTCATTTTTGCGCCCGCTTTCACGAGCCTTTCTGCAATGGGCAATGATTGAAATACGACAGCGAGTTCAATCGGCGTGCATTCGTTTGAGGACGGGGCGTTGGGGTTAGCGCCAGCGGCCAGCAGAAGCTCCACGAGCTTTTCATTCTTTCGAAAGCAGGCGATATGCAGCACGGCGAATCCGTCGGAACCGGTAGCCCCTGAGCCGAAGAAACCTCCATAGACGGGCAGGGATGCCGGTTTGTATTTGAGAGTTATTGTGGGCAAAGGAGGTGTCCACTGTCCTTTATAATACTGCCGGAAGGTCTTGTTGGGGTCGGCCTTGTGCTTGAGAAGCGGCACCACCAGGTCCTCCCGTTCGGTGTCCGTGGCGTAGACGAGTGCCTGCCCGTTTTGAACGTTAGGATCAGCTCCGCGTTCCAGCAGCAACTCCACTACCGTCCTGTGCCCCTGAGCCGCAGCGGTGACGATGGGAGATATCTCCTTTTTGGCCGCATTGACATCCGCGCCTTTATTGAGAAGCAACTCTGCGATGGAGCGGTGTCCTCCTTTGGCTGCCGCATTCAACGGGGAGTGCTTCGACTCCACACCATCGATAACGGCCTTCTTATTGAGGAGCAATTCGATCAGAGGTGCCTGAGCGTATTCAGCGGCAATACTCAATGGGCAGTTTCCCGAGGGCGTCTTGTCGGGCGAAGCTCCATGCTCCAGCAGCCACGCGACGATGCGGAGGTATCCGGACTGGAGAGCCTCGTCATAGGAGATGCAGCCATTCGTTTTGAGGCTCGTGGACGGATTGAGAATGACATCGGGGCTGGATTTTGCCAACTCTGTCAGCCTTGCCAGTGCCTTGTCCTGTTCCGGGTCCGCCATCAAAGCCCCGGGAGTCGCTGCGCCGGGGACCTCCGGCAGCGTCTCGCCGAGCGCCTTGAGATTTTCGCGGGCGAGCCGGGCGAGGGGCTCGCGATCGGAAAATTCGCGGACGATGCGGCGGAAGCAGTCGCGTGCGGCATCCGGCCGGTTTTGTTTGCGGTGCACTTCGCCGAGACGGAAGAGGGCAGCGGCAACAGTGTCCCGGTCGCGATCAAATGAGGCGATGATGTCCTGATAGGCTCTGGTGGCAGTGTCGAGATCCTGTTTGGCTTCCTCGGCATAGAGACCATCGCGCAGCTTTTGCTCCTGGGGAGAGACAGAGGCTGGAGGCGGGGACGTTTTGGGGGGCTGTTCCTCCGCGGCATTCAGGCGAAAGGGAGTGGAGAGGAGCAGGAGCACCGCGGGCAGGAGACGCAAAAGTGTTTTCATGATGCGGTATAAGACATTCAAAACGCGTTTTGAGTTGTCACCAAACGGTAACAATTGAGGCGAAATGTGGAAGGCGCGCGCCGAATTTGACGCCGCCCGCTCCATGACGAACTATTCCCATGATCACGCTCAGAGCCGTTCAGGCCGACATCACCAAACTAGAGGTGGATGCCATCGTGAATGCCGCCAACTCGTCCCTGTTGGGCGGCGGCGGGGTCGATGGGGCCATTCACCGCGCGGCGGGTGGCGAACTGCTTCACGAATGCCGCCTCCTCGGCGGCTGCAGGACCGGTGATGCCAAAATCACCGGCGGCTATCGACTGCCTGCCAAATTCATTATCCACACCGTTGGGCCTGTTTGGAGGGGCGGCGCTTACGGTGAAGCGGACCTCCTCGCTTCATGCTACCGGCGTTCACTCGAAATCGCAGTAGCGCGTGAATTGGAAACCATCGCCTTTCCCTGTATCAGCACCGGCATCTTCGGGTATCCGCTGCGACAAGCCGCGGAGATCGCAGTCAATACGGCGGGAGAGTTTACGCGATCGTCGTCGACTCTCCGTGAGATCGTTTTTTGCTGCTTCTCTCCCGTTGATTTGCAGGTCTATTCGGAACTGCTCTCCTGACAAAACTCACGGCTACAAAGCCGGAGGAAGAAAATAATGTTCTGGAAGGCCAGGCTGTGGCATTGGGGAGCATGAGTGAAACATCGAAGTCCAGTGCGGGGAGGAGTTGCCCGTGAGTGCCCCCAAGCCAGTCTGCAATCAATGCCAAAAGGAAATGGAGGAGGGGTTCATTCCGGACTTTGCTCACGGCAGAATACTGGATCCCGTTTGGGTCCCTGGGGAACCGGTGCGTGCATTTTTTTCCGGTCTTAAGCTGCCGCCGGCTAAGCGCGCTGTGAGGGCATTTTGTTGTCCGTCCTGCGGCAAACTGGAATTGTATGCTCGCAGAGGCTGGTGATCCCGACTCCATTACCATCCGCTTGCCCTCATTGAGGAGCCTGGCGATCACGCTTTCATGCAATCAGCCATTCTCAGCAGCCTCGCGGCCCTCGAAGCGGACACCGGCGTCCGGGTGCTCTACGCCTGCGAATCCGGCAGCCGGGCGTGGGGATTTGCCTCGCAGGACAGTGACTGGGATGTGCGCTTTTTCTTTGTCCGCCCTCAGCGGGAGTATCTTTGTGTTCGCGAGCCGCAGGACCACCTGCACCGGGATCTGCCCGGGGATTTGGACATCACGGGCTGGGATTTGCGCAAGGCTTTGAGCCATGCCCTGAAATCCAGTGCCTCCATATTGGAATGGCTGGGATCCCCTCAGGTGTATTTCGACCGCGATGGCTTTGCAGCCCGGTTGCGTCCGCTCGCGCACGCCTGCTTTCGGGTTCGTCCCACGGTGCATCATTACCTCGGTCTTGCGAAACAACTCTGGCTCGCCGCCGGTAAGGGTTCGGAGCTGAACGGAAAGAAATGTCTCTACGTCATGCGCGCGACTCTCTGTGCGCGCTGGGCGCTCACGCATGGCACGCCTCCGCCGGTGGCCTTTTCCGGCCTGCTGCCCCTCGTGAGCGATGCGGCCATTCTTGAGGAGATCCATCAGTTCGTCGCTCTCAAACAGGAGGGCCGTGAGAGCGATGCCTTTCCTGTCAGTGAAAACCTCCGCGACTTTCTCGGGAGCCTGCGCGCCGAAT
>DATAIE010000507.1:0-10305 GCA_036262875.1 Verrucomicrobiales bacterium | reverse complement strand
AGGGCGGCATTTGCACGGCTTGCGTCTTGTCTGGCGATCCCTTGCTAACTACCCTAAAAAGCGTCATGGGATTGTTGCCATATTTCCACTCCTTATCGTTAAGAGGCAGTCCCGGAAGTTTAGTTCCACCGAGAGTCGCCGAGAGGTCGGGCGCGTGGCAGGCGAAACAGTATTTATCGTAGGTAAGTTTACCTTCTGAAGCAATCTTGCTGTTCCGGCTCCAGTCCCACAGAACCTTGTCGTCGAGTTTTGACAGCATCGCCTCCAACTCCACCGCCTTTACCTCCTGAATTCTCCTTATTTCAGACGTAACCTCTTCGTGGTCTGAGAGAAACATGCCGGCCTGATAATACAGGAACCAATATAAAATAAACCAGACGACGGCAAAATAGAAAGTGAACAGCCACCAGTTTGGAAGTTTTTGATCATATTCCTGGATGCCATCGTATTCATGATCTCTGAGAACCGGCCCGCCGGAGACCTCTATCTGAGTTTTGATTTCAGCTTTCATCAGAACGCGGCGTGTTGGAATCATCATTCCGGTCCTCTACCGGCAGGCGGCTGAGGTGTTCAGAGGCTTCCCGTTCCATACGGATGGCACGCACGATGAAAAAACCGAAGACGGCGGCGGTGAAGAGAAATGCGGCAACTGCGACAGCAGACTGCCATTCCCACATCGAAGGGTTCAAGCTGCGAAACATATATAATGCGTTAGTTCTGATTCGTGGTGATGTCTTTGCGGTGATCATCCGGATTGCCCGGCGTCAGCAGGGGTTTATTTCCGGGCGATGCTTCTTTTTCTTTGACGGGGTCCCAGGTTCCCAGCTTTTTCAGATATGCCACCAGCGCGATGATTTCGCGGTCCGGCTCCACCCAAGTCTGCTGCCCCTTGAGGACTTCGTGAATCTTGATTGCCTGGGCCCTGGCCTGGTCTTTGATATCGTCGTCTGTCATCGCCTTGTAGGGAACGCCCAGGGCACGCTGCGCTGCGATTCGCCCGGGCAGGCTCTCGATGTCGAATTTTTTATCAAACAGCCAGGGGTAGCTTGGCATCGTTGATTTTTCGCCGGATATCGCCCGTGGATCACGCATATGTATGACGTGCCACAAGTAGTCGCGCTTCGGACCTTCACGGGCGAGATCAGGACCGGTGCGCTTCGATCCCCATTGAAACGGGTGGTCGAAAATGGACTCGCCCAGGTGACTGTAGTCATCGGTCGGTCCGGTCCCATAACGCAGCACATCAGTCGCAAGCTGCCGGATCATTTGAGTATGGCAGTTGTAGCAGCCCTCGCTGACGTAGATGTCCCGCCCGCACAACTCCAATGGCGTGTAAGGCACCTGAATCCGCTCCGTTACCGTATCCGCCCGATTCGACAGGACAGTAGGGATAATTTGCAGCAGTCCGCCCACCGCTGCCGCTACAAATGTCAGCACTGTAAAAGGGAGCCAGTTTTCCAGGAGTCTGTCATACCAAAATGCCCAACTCCTGCCTGTATTCCGGAATACAGTAATTCCCTTGGCGGTAAACCCCACCGCTCCAACGAGCCCCCCCATGTTCGCATAGTTCGGAAAGAATAACCATACGAAAATACATACGAGCACAAGGCAGCAATAAATGATAGGATCATTTCTAAAGACCTCGCGCCAGGGCATGGAATCGTGAGCTTTTGGTTTCACATAAACCTCAATCCCGGAGGTAACCCCCTTCCCTGCCCGGATGGTAACCGCAAGATTCCAAAACATAATGAGATAACCGCAGAGGTAGAGAGCGCCCCCAACAGTGCGCGCCATCATCAGAGGTTTGATATTCTGCAGTGTCTCCACGAACTCATATTTCGGGATCGTTCCATCGGCATTGAGCTGGCCAAGCTGAAGCCCCTGCATAATTCCGGCCGCCCACATGGCGGAAACGTAGAGAAGGATCCCAGTCAAACCGATCCAGAAATGCATATTCGCGGCACCCGTGGAGTGTAGCGGCTTCCCCCACAGGACCGGCACCATCCAGTAAAACATTCCCGCCGCCATGAATCCGTTCCAGCCGAGGGTGCCTGCGTGAACATGCCCGATGGTCCAGTCCGTATTGTGCGAGAGAGCATTAACAGCGCGAATGCTGAGCAAGGGGCCTTCAAAGGTGGCCATTCCGTAAAACGTAATAGCAGCTACGAAGAACTTGATCACGGGGTCCGTGCGGAGCTTATCCCACGCCCCCCGCAAAGTAAGCAGCCCATTGAGCATCCCCCCCCAGCTCGGCGCCCACAGCATCAAGCTGAAGAGCATCCCCAGCATCTGCAGCCAGCGGGGAAGAGATGTATTCAAAAGATGGTGTGGCCCCGCCCAAATGTAGATGAAAACCAGCGACCAGAAGTGAATGA
Source organism: Verrucomicrobiales bacterium (assembly GCA_036262875.1). Taxonomy (GTDB): domain Bacteria; phylum Verrucomicrobiota; class Verrucomicrobiia; order Verrucomicrobiales; family V1-33; genus V1-33. Next base: position 7,930 of record DATAIE010000507.1, on the reverse strand, counting down.
TCGAAAGCCGGTAGCTGTAGACCGGACGCCCCGCCGCTTTCGGCAGGAAATAGTACATGATCCCCAGGATCGGGGTTGTCAGGAAAAAGGCCACCGCGTTGTGCCCATACCACCATTGCACCAGAGCGTCCTGCACGCCGGCAAACAGCGGGTAACTGTGCGTCAAACTGGTGGGCAGCGACAGGTGATTGACGATATACAGCATCGCGACGGTAATAATCGTCGCAATATAGAACCAGATGGCGACATAAAGGCTCGGCTCATTCCGGCGTTTTAAGGTCCAAAAGAAGTTCCAGCCGAAGACAACCCAGATCACCGCGACTGCGATGTTTATGGGCCAGATCAGCTCGGCATATTCCTTACCCCGCGTGAGCCCCGCCGGCAGGGTAATGGCTGCGGCCACAATGATTAGCTGCCAGCCCCAGAAATGGATTTTCGACAGTACGTCGGAGGCAGTGCGTGTTTTACAGAGGCGCTGAGTCGAGTAATAGATGCCCGCGAACATCATATTCCCGACAAAGGCGAAGATAGCGGCGTTTGTGTGCAGCGGGCGCAGACGACCGAAGGTTAGAAAAGAAATTCCCTCAGACTTGATCCAGCCGAATGTCAGCGTCTCCAGGATCCTGCCGTTCATCTGCCAAAAGCTGAGTTGCGTGGCCGCAATTAATCCCACGAGCATCGCCACGGCTCCCCAGAACAGCGAGGCAAGCAGGAATTTCCTGACGGATAGATCGTCGTACTCGATATAAGTTTTTTCGGCTGTGTGGTTATTCATCGTTCGTTAGTTGAGGAGTTGCGCCTGAATCTTCGTCCAGCGGCAGCAATGAATCGTGCTCAATCGAATTTCCCTTCTGACAGCGCAGGTGCGCTGCAAAAGATGCGACGAAAACAAGAGTCAGACAGATGCTGATGGTGAGCGTGACGGCGAGAACCTCCATGAGGGAGTGCAGCGTATCGGTGATGAAAGACCCTTTCACCTTTTCGGTGACCAGAGCCATATCGCTTTGTTTCAAGTCAGGTTAAGCGCGCTTCCGACCCTTATAGGAAAATTCTTTAGGCGCAGCCCCCCTGCATCGAAGCCGGCCTATCCACTCACCCCGGGGACGGCTCAGAGTTTTTGCCGCAGACGTGCTGTGTGGTGGAATACTTTGAAGGTTTTCCTGCGACCTTTCAAAATTCCTCCCGGTGGTTTTACGATGGACACGCGCACGAGACCCTGGCGTCCTTGCGATTTTCCGCGGTAGGCCCGGAAGGTTCGGTTTGAGTCGTCGCTGATCTCACGATAAGCACATTGCAGGGAGCGTGCTGGACAACCCGTTCCGCAACACTGCCAAGAAGAATATGTCCCAGACCGGAGCGGCCGTGTGTCGGCATCACGATCAAATCGACGCGATGCGCGCCGGCAAATTCGACAATTGCCTTCCAGGGTGGCCCGCCCTTCAGAGCAGTTTCCACGTCCACCTGAGGCGCTATCGTTCCTGCCAGGTCGCGGAGTTGCTTTTCCGATTCGACTTCAAGTGCCTTTAGCTGGCGCTCGTAAGCGAAGATTGGCTGCAGGTGGCCCGGATACAGCACCGGCAGGACGTGAAGCAGCGTAATTTTTGTGGACGTCTTTGAGGCGAGTTCAAGAGCGGCAGAGACCGCAGTCGAAGTGTCTTTTGAAAAATCGACGGGGGCTAGAATGTGCGTTAAATTCATATGATTTGCTCGATTCGCAGTTCTTGCCTTCTCGCACAGTCCACTACGGGTCGCTATCACGCGGTCCTTTAGCCTTATCTGAAGCTGTCCTGACTGGATTAGGGAAAACCCTTAATTTAGTAACGAAGCCGGGCCAGGCAGCGTGCGTGTCACGTCGCCCTAACTCATTCACCTGTGAGGCGCTTCGTTTCCGTCCAGCGGATTGCATGACGGAGTACTGCCGGAGTGTCCTCCAGTTCCAACTTTTCGCGTATGTGCGATTTATGCACATCCACCGTCTTGGTGCTGATGTTCAGCGCGTCCGCAATCTGGTTGGTGCTCCTTCCCTCCCCCAAAAGCTGGAAGACTTCGAATTCACGATCACTCAGCTTCTGCACGCCGTCGACGGGCCGTTTCGGCTTGCCCCCCGAGAAGGCATCGAGGATTTCCTCGGACATCTTTGCGCTGAGCCAGACCTTGCCTTCCGACACCCGGCGAATAGCCTTCATGAGGTCATCATGCGGAGCATCTTTCATGATGTAGCCTTTCGCACCACTTTTCAGAACGCGTTGCGCATAGAGTGATTCTTCGTGCATCGAGACCACCAGTATCGGCAGCCCAGGAGCGAGGGCGAGAACGTCCTTGATGAGTTCCAGACCATTTCTTCCCGGAAGAGTAATATCCACGGTGAGGATGTCCGGGCGAAACCGTTCAAGCCCCGCCAACGCTTCCGACACACTGCCGGCGGTCCAGCAAACCTCCAAATCCGATTCCGCATTTACGCTTTGTCGCAAGCCTTCCCGCATCATGGTATGGTCGTCTACGATACCGACTTGCTTTTTGGCCGGCGCGGAGTCGACCCCGGATTTCTTGTTTTTTGCGGCTGGCCTGGGTGGTTTCATGGCGTGGTGGCGGTGTGTCTGGCCGGTAAAATGCATTGCGCCCGGGTTCCTCCGTTCGGAGCCAGGCCGGGAATGAATGTCAGGGACGCCCCGATCACGTCGGCCCGGGATTTTAGAAAATGCAGACCCATTCCGGAGCCGGCACTCAGACCGTCGAAGGGTGTGCCATCGTTTTCAACCTCCAGGGTGAGACCGTCCGGCTTTTCTTCCAACCGAACAGTGATCCGGTTAGGATGTGCATGCTTCGCGGCGTTCGAAATAAGTTCCTGGGCGATGCGGTACAGGTGGCTCGAAATATCGGGATCACACCCGGCCACAGAGGCGGAGTTTTCGATACGCACTGGAACGCCGAAGATGTTAGAGGCGGACCGCCCCAGTAATTCCAGTGCAGACCCCAATCCGTTGGTATCCAGCGCGACGGGGGCAAGTCCCCCTGCGAGACTGCGGGAGAGCGCCGTTGCCTGGGAGATCGCCTCCGCGAGTTGTCCGGCCTCCTGTGCCTGCTCCGATCCAGTGCGCGAAAGATTTTTTTGATGCAGACCGCAGCGCAACCCGATCGCAGCGAGCCTCTGGCAAAGGTCATCGTGCAATTCCCGGCCAAGTCGCCGTCGTTCCTGTTCGGCTATCGCCAGCATTTTGCGGTCAATTTCCTTCTTTTCGGAAATGTCCCGGATCAATCCAGTCAGCCGCGAGACGTTACCCCGATGATCGCGGAGCGTGGAGGCGGTACATTGCAGCCAGCGGGTATCCCCGTTCTTTCGTGAAATGCGAAATTCGATCTCGATCGGTTCTCCGCCACTCTTGAGCTGTTCCAGCGCCTTGCGGAGGGATGGAAGGTCCGCTGGCTCAACGGCATCAAGCCACGCATCCGGACGGTTGTAGGCGTTTTCAACCGGTTCGCCCCATAATTGCTCGTAGGCCGGACTCAGGTAAAGGAAGCGCTCCATGTCCGGGGTTGCGATCCAAAAAAGAGATTGGATGCTTTCCGCGAGTTGGAGGAACCGGCTCTCGGCCTCGGCAAGCCTCCGCTGTTCGTCCACTCTCGCAAGACACCGCCGCACAAGGGGGCCGACAAGGTCCAGCAATTGCGTGTCTTTCGGGAGGAAATCCATGGCGCCCTCCTGCATGAGCTGCACAGCCACCCGGATGTCACTTACCCCGCTGATGACGATGAAGGGCACCGTCCGGCCCTCTGCGGCGAGCCTTTGGACGAGTTCCTGTCCCTTCATGTCCGTTAACCGGAGGTCCAGCAAAAGCAGAGGCACCTCGTGATTTCGCAGCCACTCAAGCGCCTCTGCGCCCGACGTTACCCAATGCGAGGCCAGGCCGTCCTTTTTCAACACTCCGGTCAGGAGGCGGCAGACGCCCTCGTCATCGTCAACGACGAGAACCTTTTCATCCGGTTTCATCCTTCACCCCTCCCGAAAAAGCGATTTTCACCCCTCATCCTTACAGGTCCTCTCCGCTGGTCTCGTTTTGCCGGTGTCCCCGGGAAAAGAAGCCGGCTAAGGCGCTCAGTCTGGTCGTGAACTGCTTCCAGTCCATCGGCTTCACAAGGAAAGCATCGCAACCGAGTTGCATGCAGCGGTGCATTTCTCCAGGGTCGTCCGTCGTGGTGACCATGATTACCGGCATGTCGGTGAAGCGCTGATCTTCCCGGATTTGTTTGAGAACCTCTACGCCGTCCAGCCGGGGCATCCGAATGTCCAGCAGGATGACGATACTTAGGGGATCGGAGCCAATCGTTATTTTGTTTAGGAAATCCAAAATCTCCTGCCCATCGGAGAATCTCCGTACATTGTTCTGGAAGCCTGCCTTTCGCAGGCTGCTTTTCAGGAGAAACGCATGTCCATCGTCGTCCTCCACGAGCAGGACTGTCGGTTTTCCTTGCATGTTCCGGGTCGAGACCGGTAACGCATTTTGCACGGGTGACAAACATCATTTCAATATCAGAGTAGCGACCTTTGGAATTTTCAAATTGCCCATGCTGAACAGGAAGAGCGGATCATCTTGGTGCAGCAGGCAATGATAGGACAAACTCCGTTCCGCCACCGGCAACCGAGGTGACCTCCACGGTGCCTTTGAGTCGGTCCAAAGCCCGTTTTACAATGGCCAGGCCTATCCCGTAGCCGTTCGCACGTCGAGGATCCAGGCGGTGGAAAAGATCGAAAATAACGGCGCGGTGCTCCGGTGCGATGCCGATGCCATTGTCCTTAAACCGGTAGAAACTACGAACACCCGTTGTCGAACCTGAAATCTCCAGCCGCAAGAGGCGCCCGTCCGCCTGGTATTTAATAGCGTTGTCGATCAGGTTGGAGAAGATCTGATCCAGTAATCCTGGATCGGCCGTACAGGGAGGCAGCGCTCCGACAGACACTTCGGCACCGCACTCTTCGATCTGGAAGTGGGTCGCAGCGAGGCTCTTTTTGACGAGCGCGGTGGTATCGACAGTCTGTACCTCGGGTGCCGCGCGTCCCAGTCGTGAAAAGGCAAGAAGTCCTTTGAGGAGACCGTCCATCTTCTGCGCCCCCGCGCCGATGAACCGCACGGCGTCAGCAATTTCCTCAGAGATCGAATCTGCAGCTTCGCGGTCAGGGATTTTTCCGTTCGTCACGTCCTCAATGACCCCTTGCAGCGTTCCAATCTGTTCCGCAATGACTGTCGCAAACCCCTGCACATTTACGAGAGGACTGCGAAGATCGTGGGAGGCTGCGTGAATGAGCATCTCGAGATCGTTGTTCTTCGCCTCCAGTTCCTGCGACAGCAGCCGCATGCGCTCCGCCGCCTCGACCTGTGCGGTAATATCGGTGCGGATAGCCACGTATTGCTCTGGCTTTCCATCTGCTCCCGCGAAGGGAACGATGGTCGTTGCCACAAAATAATGAGATCCGTCCTTGGCCTGATTCTCAATTTCGCCCCGCCAAACCTTCCCGGAACCGATTGTTTTCCACATGTCACGGAAAAATTCCGGCGGATGCTTTCCTGAATTGATGACGCGATGCGTATTCCCAATTAACTCCTCGCGCGAGTAACCCGAAATTGCACAAAACTTGTCGTTCACGAATGTTATGCGCCCCTGCTTGTCGGTGATCGCCACGATGGAGTGCTCGTCGATAGCCCTCCTGAGATTGTCGAGGTGGAGTGCCAGCCCGCGCAGCGAGCGGGAAAGACTGGCGATGGCGTCCCCCCCCTTTAACGGGTCCCTGGGAGCCTCTCCCTGGTCCAGCCGTTGCGCCTCGCCCGCGAGCCAAAGGATACGGCCCATGTAATCCCGGTGAATGAGAAACACCACGAGGCCCGTGAGGGCCAAAGCGAGGACTCCGGAAACCACAATGTCGAGCAATCCAGTGGTGCCATTCCGTTCAAGCAACCACCACATCCCGGCCCGGATAAGCACCCAGATTAGAAAAATGGCGGGGATGAGCAGACGGTATGGAATAAAGGTGCGCAGCATCGATATCAGGAAAGCAGAGACATACTGGAAAATAGAGGAACGTCTGGTTCCTTCTATGCGCGGGATGCCTCCACTGTGCCCAGATCATCCCTTAGGGCTATAAGGAAATCCTTTATCCGGACCTCCCTGGCCGGGCCGGTTATCCCGTAGTGACCCGAACGGGAGTTCCGACATCCACCCATTCGAAAAACAGCTTCGCCGGGTTTAGGCCGGTCAGGGGAAGCCGGATGCACCCGTGTGAGGCCGGATAATTCGGCACACTGGTAAATCCATGGACGAAAACATTTCCATTGATCTGCACACTCCACGGCATGGGTGCACGATGATAACGGGTGGAGTAATGAATTCGCGCCTTGAACGGACCGGCCCGGAACTCCCCAGCCGGCGTGCGCCCGTTGCGCCCGGAACTAATCCGGCTCTGAAGAATTAAGCGGGAGCCTTGCCATGCAAACAACTGTTGCTTCGCAAGATTGATCTCCACCCATTTCTTTCCGGGCGGTTCGGAAAACAGACGGGTAAGACATTTGTCCGAAGCTCCCAGCCGGGCGAGGAACGACCCACTCACAAGCTCCAGGCCGTCGTACAGGTAGCGTAACTGTCCTTCGGATATTTCGACGCCGTTGATGCGCTTGCAACGTCCTGTTTCGTTCACTTCGACCGCCCATCGAAGAGCTTTCGCCGCCTCTGTCAGGGGCAAATAACGCTCTCCCGGATCGACCGCAAAGGTGATAACGCCGCGCGATTCCTCTGCCCCGGCGAGGCAACTTGTAAACATTGCCGCGCCAAGCATCAGAACGATGCGGAGGAAAGAAGGAAAGCACGATGCGTTCATTGGAGGCACTACCTTCGCGAGCCAGGAGCCTAATTCTCAATCGCAATGGAATTTATCGAAACCTAAGGGTCTTGCTTAGGGGAGTCGGTGGAACGCAGTCGATACGGTGAGGATGCAAATATGAATCAAAGAGCTAAAGCTCCCCACACTTCACGAACAATCCATCTGCTTGCCATGAAAACTCCTCCCCTAACCGTTTCGCCCGGCGAACTCTTCGCAGAACTTTCCCGCGGCGGGAAACCACATCTTCTCGATGTCCGCACGCCCCCTGAATTTCGTGAAATGAAACTCGACGGTTCTCAGTCAATCCCCCTCGACTCACTCAACGCAGGCGCATTCTCGGAAGAGCACGGGGTGTCCCGGGATTGTGTGGTGATATGCCGCGGGGGCCGGAGGGCCCAACGGGCGGCCGAACATCTCATGGCAGCAGGAATGCCCAACGTCCGCGTGCTGGACGGGGGGATAGCGGCCTGGTCGTCTGCCGGGCTGCCGGTGATCATTGGAGCGCAAGGCGTCTCCCTCGAAAGGCAGGTACGGATCACCGCCGGCTCGTTAGCGCTCGCTGGCATTGCCCTCGGTTATCTTATCCATCCCGCCTTTCTAGGGCTCGCGGCCTTCATCGCGGCCGGTTTGGTTTTCAGTGGGATCATGAATACGTGCGCGTTAGGAACGCTGCTGTCCAGGGCTCCCTGGAACCGGACTCCAAAAAATGAAAGTCGTCCCCTGCGGTTCGCATGCAACCGGCGGGCGCGATCTTCCGGTTTGCCCTGACCGAAAGGCAGGATTAAACGACGGGCGGATTTTGGCCCCGTTTACCCATGCAACGGCAGCTAAGTTCTGAGCGGGAGATATGACGAATTCCCGTTCATCGCTGATTTTACCCCCTGCACCGTCGTGACGCCTTTTCTGGCAATTGCCGCACAGTGCCGGATGTTTTGACCATCCTTGAGAAGCTTGACCCCGCGGATTTTACTATGCCGGCTGAGTCACGAGGCGAGAGGGAGCGGAAGTGCTTCGTGCGCGGGCGGCGGGCTCTGAGACAGGACGGCATCGAATCCCGGAACC
>DATAIE010000506.1:0-1582 GCA_036262875.1 Verrucomicrobiales bacterium | reverse complement strand
TCCTCGCGGTCACGGACGAGGGCCTTCCACCATGCGTCACGCAGATTGCGCTTCAGCTCCGCCCCCAGCGGACCGTAGTCCCACACCCCCCCGCAACCGCCGTAAATCTCCGACGACTGGAAGATGAAGCCTCTGCGTTTGCAAAGGCTGACGATCTTCTCCATGAGCGGGGTTTCCTTGACGGGCTGTGACATAGCGTTGGCAGGTAAAAAAGAGCGCCCACCATGCCGGACCAGCGGGGGGTGGCAAATGGAAATGCGAACTCGCGTTTTTCGAGCGACCGCCGCCCGGAGAGTATTTCCCCGGCACTTCGGCGCGTCCCATTGCTTAAGGCCAAAGTCCGGTCAGCCGCCATGCCGCGCGGGCGGCCTGACGGCGAACGGTATTGAACTCAAGAAACGCTGCGGTGGCCCGGCCGGCGGGTGAAGTTCCCTCAATCCGATTGCCCTTGAGGCAAAAATGCTCCTTCCACGATTGCTCAACGGGATGAAACAGTGCGACTCTTTTGCCGCTGGCTCCGGCTTTCGACTTTGGAATGCAGTGTTCGATGTGAAAGGTGTAGGAGCAGATGGCCATGGGAGCGAGACAGTATTCGCACCTTCCTCCTGCCCGCTTTTCGATGCGACCTCTGAGCGTGCTGCTCATGCAGGCTGTTTCCCGCGTGGTGCGGTGGTTCTGCGCGTGGTTTTCGTCCTTTGACTTTGCCGGGCCAGCAGGCGGGCGTTTTCCAGTGACAGCATTTCGACTGTATCCACCAGAGTCTCCAATTCCCGGCGCTCGGTGGCGGTTAGCCTGCCTTCCGTGTTGCGCTCCATCAATTCATCCAGGCGGTCCTGGGTGCGGCTGTCGATCCGTGCGAGCTTCGACGGCGGCGGGCCCAGGGATGGAGATCCACATTCAATTCGGTGCAGACAGCACCCACCAGAGACATGTTGAGTGTCTGCAGGGGTTTCAGCCCGGCGAGTCTGTAAACGGATTTCCTGTCAAAATGCTGCCCTTTCGATTCGAGCCTTTTATAGAGCTCGGCCACGCTCATACGGCGTTTGAGCAGCAGCGAGGAGAGTGCCGAGTAGGCGGATTTCGTCCCGTTCATACGGGATGAATACCATATGGTTCCCATCACGTCAATTCCACAGCCGGGCTGCTACAACCCCCTCTTCCTCTCCTCCTCCCGTTTCAATGCTGCCTTTGCTTCATCGCCGGTGACGAAGCCGTCCTTGTTCGTGTCGAGCAGGGCGTGGAGACCGGCGAAGGCGGGGCCGGCTTCCTCTCGGGAGACTTTGCCGTCGCCGTCTTTGTCGAGGCGCTTTCCGAGGATGCCGAGGGACTTGCTGGTGAGATGCAGGGGCTCGGGGGAGGCGGGAGCCGGCGCTGGGGACGCGGCAATCGCTTTGGCGGCGGCAGCGGGATTTTCGGCGGGGCTCACGTATTCGACGTAGCCGAGGAGCATTTCATCGTCCGTTTGTTCACCCCAGCGCACGCGTTTGGCGGGATCGGGATTGGCCGGGTTGCCGGCGCTGTTGTCGTAGACGGCGGTGACCTCCACGCGGCTTCCAAGAGGAGCGGAGATGGGTTCGGCAAG
>DATAIE010000505.1:0-7634 GCA_036262875.1 Verrucomicrobiales bacterium | reverse complement strand
TCCACGTTCACCAGGACGGTGGGCTCATAAAAATAGCCAGGCAGGGATTCCATGCGACGGCCACCGGTGAGAACTTTGGCACCCCGGGCGACCGCATCCTCCACATGGGCCGCGACGATTTCGAGCTGCCTCGCATTGTTCAGCGGACCGATTTCCACATTCCCCGTGGCGGGAAATCCCACGCGCAGTGTTTTTGTTTTTGAAACGACGCCCTCGATGAACGGTCCCGCGATGGCATCCACCACGTAGACGCGCTCGACCGAGGCACAGGCCTGGCCGCAGTTGTTGAAGGCACCCCACAGGGCACCGTTGATGGAGCGCTCCAGATTTGCGTCCGCGCAGATGATCATCGCGTCCTTGCCGCCCAGTTCGAGGACCACGGGCAGGAAGCGCCGGGCGGCGGATTCCGCGAGTTTGCGGCCAGTGTAGCCACTGCCGGTAAAAAAGAGTTTGTCGATCTTCGACTCCGCCAGCGCCGCTCCGGTGGTGCCGTCGCCCGTCAGGACCTGGAGCAGATTTTCCGGAAGACCGGCATCGGAAAAGAGTTTTCCGATCTGCAAACCCGTGAGCGATGTCAGCTCGGATGGTTTCAGCAGGACGGCATTTCCCGCCATCAAGGCCATCACGATATGGCCCATGGGGATGGCCAGCGGGTAATTCCAGGGTGAAATGACCCCGATGACCCCGAAGGGAGCGTATTGAATCCGGGACTTCTTGTTCCGGAAAACCGAAAGGGAAAACTGTTCCGGTTTGAGCATCTTCCGGGAATGCCGGGCAAAATAGTCCATGAGGTTCGCCACGGGGAATACCTCGCTGGTCAGGGCCTCGATTTCCGGTTTTCCGGCCTCCTGAGAGATGAGCCGGGCGACGCTGTCCTGACGCGCCACCATCAAGTCCCGGACCCTCAGGATGATCCGGGCGCGCTCCTTGAAGGTCAGGGCTGCCCAGGCCGGCTGCGCCGTGCGCGCACGGAGCAGGGCTGCCCTGACTTCCATCTCCGAAAGGATGGGCACCCGGCCAAGTTCCTCCAGCGTGGCCGGATTCCGGGAAACGATCCCTCCCGCCACCGCCGGCGGCGGTTCAGCGAGACAGGTCGTATCAATTTCCATTAATTAAACATTATACTGATTATGGCGAGACGAAATCAGAATCGTCAAAAATCCCTGCCTTTTCGCGCTTCGTCCTTTCTTTTAGGGCATCTATAGCGATTTCGTGGTCCTTCCCTGCCCACCATTTCCCCTGATGCCCGCGCCCGCCCGTCACAGCTATACCAGACCGCTTTCCGCCGCTCAGGCCGGGAAGTTGAAGGAACTGCTTCAGGAGCGGGGGTGGAAGTTTGAGCCGAAGGAATACACCCTTTTCGCGGCCCGGAAGGACAAGGTGACGGTCGCCGTGTACGAAAAAGGGCCCAAAGTGCTCGTCCAGGGGAAGGGCTTGGAGGAATTCGTCTCCTTTATCCTCGAGCCCGAGGTGCTGGGAGTGGCGGAACTCGGATACGAGGAAGTGAACATGCCGGAAATGTTCGCGCCGCACTTTGGGATCGACGAAAGCGGGAAGGGCGACTTTTTCGGTCCGCTGGTGATCGCGGGGGTGTATACGGACCGGGACATCGCCCACGCCCTGAGGGCCGCCGGAGTGCAGGACAGCAAGGCGATCAGTTCAGACGCCCGCATCAGGCAACTGGCCGACGACATCCGGGCGACGCCGGGTGTGATCTATGAGGTCGTTAGCTGGGGGCCGGAGCGGTACAACGAACTCTACGGAAAATTCAAAAGCCTGAACCGGTTGCTGGCCTGGGGTCACAGCCGGGTGATCGAGAGCCTGCTGGAACAGAAGCCGGACTGTCCGCGGGCATTGAGCGACCAGTTTGCGGAGGAGCAGGTGCTTCTCAAAGCACTGGGACCGCGGGCGAAGGAAAGCCACATGGTGATGCAGCAGCGCACCAAAGGGGAAAGCGACGTTGCCGTGGCGGCGGCCTCCATTCTGGCACGCGAGCGGTTCATCAACTGGATGGGCGAAGCCTCCGCAAAGCTCGGTATCACCCTCCCCCGCGGAGCCACCACGGTAAAGGCCGCTGCGGCGGAGGTGCTCAAGGCGCGCGGCAATGACTTCCTCGGGAAAGTGGCCAAGCTGCACTTTCGCACGGCGTTCGAAGTGCTGGGACTGCCGGTGCCGGAGAAGAAGGAATGGAAGCGGCCGGAACCGAAAAAGTGACACGGAATCGAGGCGAACCACAGGCTTGTCCCGGCGGGAAGTCCGGAGGCATCGTGCCGCGGCATGAAATTTCTCTGCGCACTCCTTCTCCTTTTCTGCACCGCATCCCTTGAGGCGGAAGCGTCGAAGCCTAACTTCCTGATCATCCTGGCTGATGATCTCGGATATTCGGACACCGGATGTTACGGCGGCGAAATCGAGACGCCCAATCTCGACCGCCTCGCGGCCAACGGACTTCGCTTCACGCAGTTCTATAACACGGCCCGCTGCTGGCCTTCCCGATCCTCGCTGATGACCGGATACTATCCGCAGCAGGTGCGGGCCGACCCGCCTGCGGGCCGGCATCCGGAGTGGGCCAGGACGCTGCCGCAGTTGCTGAAGCCGCTGGGCTACCGCTGCTATCACAGCGGGAAGTGGCATATCCCCGGCGCACCGCGGCCGGTGAAGGACGGCGGGTTCGATCACTCTCTTCAGTTGGAGGACCACGACCGGAATTTCAATCCGCGGAAAATACTCCTCGATGACGTGGCCCAGCCGCCCGTGACACCGGGCAGCGGATTTTATACGACCATCGCTTTCGCGGACCACGCCATCCGCTGTCTCAAGGAGCACGCCGCGCAGCATGCGGGGCAGCCGTTTTTCTCCTGTCTCGCCTTCACTGTGCCGCACTTCCCGCTTCAGGCGCTGCCGGAGGACATCGCGAAATACCGCGAGCGTTATAAAAAAGGTTGGGATGTGCTGCGGACGGACCGTTTCCGGCGGCAGCAGGAGATGGGCATCGTCAGCGGCGTGTTGTCTCCGCCCGAGCCCGATATCGTGGCCCCCAGCGGTACTGCCGCCCAGGCCGCACTCATCGGGCCAGGCGAAATCCGTCAGGCGCTCGCATGGGAATCCCTAACGGATGCGCAGCGTGAACTCCAGGCAACCAAGCTCGCCATTCACGCGGCCATGGTGGATCGCATGGACCGGGAACTGGGGCGGGTGATCGAGCAAATCAAAACGATGGGGGCGCTGGAGAACACCGTCATTCTGTTCCTCTCCGACAACGGCGCGAGTGCTGAACTTCTGGTGCGCGGTGACGGCCATGATCCTGCTGCCGCCGCAGGTTCGGCGGGTTCATTTCTCTGTCTTGGCCCCGGCGGCAGCACGGTTTGCAATACTCCCTTCCGCCGTCACAAGATCTGGGTGCATGAAGGCGGGATCTCCACACCTCTCATCGTCCACTGGCCGCTCGGGATCAAAGACCGCGGCGCACTGCGGCACGATCCCGGGCATCTCATCGACCTTCTGCCCACACTTGTGGAACTGGCCGGCGGATCACCGGCTCCGGCGGCGGGCGGCCCTGCGCTGCCGGGGAAGAGCCTCGTGCCGGCCTTTGCCAAAAACGGCACCGTGACGCATGACACTCTCTTCTTTCACCACACGGGAAACCGCGCGCTGCGGGCCGGGGACTGGAAGATCGTTTCCGCGGCGAACAACAACAATGAATGGGAGCTCTACGATCTGAAAAATGACCGTGCGGAAACAAGGAATCTGGCCGGCGTTCATCCTGACAAAGTCCGCGATATGGCCGCGCGGTGGCAGCAGTCGCAGGACCAGTTCGTACAGCAGGCAGGTCCCGCTTCCGCCGCTTCCAACAGGCATCCGTTTTCTTTCTTCGCCATGGATACCGCCATCCGCGGCACTCCGGAGGAGGTCGCCGGGACTCTGGCGGAACTTGGTTATGCCGGTCTGGGAGGCAGCGGTTACAAGGTCGCGCCGCTGCTCAAGGCCCTGGAGGCGAGGAAGCTCAAGCTCTTCAATGTCTACCTCACTCTTTCCTTCGACAGCGCCGTCTCCGCCCTGACTCCGGAGATGAAGCAACTCATGGATGACCTCAAAGGTCATGACTCCGCGCTGTGGCTCTCCATTTCTCAGGTAAAGAAAGAGGGCACAGGATTTCCCGTCTCTTCTCCGGATGGGGATGAGGTGGCCGTGACCCGCCTGCGCGAACTCGCGGACTATGCGAGGCCGCGCGGAGTGAAACTGGCGCTCTACCCTCACGCCGGTGCATGGATCGAGCGCTGCGATGACGCGGTGCGGGTGGCCAACAAGGCGGACCGCCCGTCCATCGGAGCCACGTTCAACCTTTGCCATTTCCTCAAAGTGGAGGGCGACCGTGATCCTCTGCCCGTGCTCAAAAATGCCCTGCCCCGACTTTTCTTCGTCACCCTCAATGGAGCTGACCGCGGCGATACCAAACAACTCGGCTGGGACCGCCTCATCCAGACGCTCGATCGCGGAGACTATGATACGGCTGCCTTTCTCCAAAAGCTCCGCTCCGCCGGCTACACCGGGCCGGTGGGATTTCAGGGTTATGCCATTCCCGGCGAACCCCGCGAAAACCTTACCCGGACGATGGCGGCGTGGCGGAAAATGAACCGGACAACTCCGCCTTCCGGAGAGTAGTATCCCCTGTGCCCGGTCGTCACGCACTCGCTGCGGGATTTCCGAAGACACTGCCGATTACCCCCGCCAAATCCGTCAGCATCCGGTCACATTCGCCGGCGTAGGAGGCTCCATGCATCACCGCCAGCGTGGCCGGCTTGAGGTCAGCCAGCGAACGGAGCACGCCGTCCGTCTCCCGCGTGTAGGGCATGTATCCCGCCAGCGGTCCCTGCTGCAGACGTTGCATGGCCGCGCGGGTGGGCTCTATCAAATCATTGCCCGTAATGGGTTCCGACCGGCCAAAGTGATGGAACAGGTCCGAACAGAACAGCGTTTTGGCCGTCTCTTCAAAAAGCACTCCCGCATCCCATCCGTGCGGGATGTGCGGCGAAGGGCAAAACCGGTAGCGGTACTTTCCCGTCGTCAGCACATCCTCCGGCCCCATGCCCCGCGCCGGGCGAATGGAGAAATCGTCAACGGTCACCAGCTTGCCCACCAGGGTGCATACCGGCTGCGCCTGCGGTGCCAGTTCCAGCCAGTGATTGAGCGCCCCGCATTCATCGGACTCAAAGTGGCTCCACGCGATGTGCCGCAGCTTTGCCGGATCCATCAACTGCGCTACCGCGTCGCGCAGCAGGGGAAACATCGCCTTGAGACCCGTGTGAAACAGCAGCGGCTCCTCGTCCCGCACCAGGAAGTGATTGAACTCCATATCAAATTCCGGCGCGTAAACAGAAAGCCGGAACACATCGGGCGCAATTTCGTGGATAGCAGTCATGGGTGGAAAGGGCCGGGGTTGGAAATCGAACGGTGTCCGGAGGGAGTGCCTCCTGGTATTTGTATCCGCAGAGACTCGCCGGCGCATTGCGTAAAAGTGACGGCGAACGGGGGGCGGCTGAACGGCAAACGGCGGTTTTTGACGAATCGGGTTTCTGCCCAAAGGGGAAATCCGGAGTTATTCCCAAAACTGTTACAGTTATTAACAGGCGCGGATAGTGAAGAAGTATTAATCGCTGCCGGTTCCCGCGCGCGAAAACTGCTTGCGGGCCGGGAAATCGCACCCATAGTCCGCGCTCCCTGCCTCCCGGGCCGGGAAACAACCTTATCAACTTAACCATCCTTCCGGATGGATCGGGCTGCGGCCCGAGCAGGATCCGAAGACGCATGCTGCGTCACCTGTGCAGACGGAAGACCTACATATCCCATGGCAACTGAACTCCTCAAGGAACTGATCGAAGCTGGCGTGCACTTTGGACACCAGAGCAAAAAGTGGCACCCCCGCATGAAGCCGTTCCTGCTCACCGTGAAAAACGGCGTGCACGTGATCAATCTCGAAGAAACCGCGAAGCAGCTCGAAACTGCGGCCGGATTCCTTTCCGCTCTCGCGAAGGAAGGAAAGAAAATCCTGTTTGTTGGCTGCAAGCGCCAGGCACAGGACGCCGTGCGCGAGGCCGCGGAGGCCACTGGCCAGTATTACGTGAACAACCGCTGGCTCGGCGGCACCCTGACGAACCTGGAAACGATCCGCAAATCGGTCCAGCGCCTCAAGTATCTCGAAACCATCGAGAGCCAGCCTGAGTTCAAACAGATGTCCAAGAAGGAACTCGCCGCCCTCGGCCGCGAGCGCGCGAAACTGCAGCGGAATCTCTCCGGCATTCGTGACATGAACAATCAGCCGGACGCCATGGTGATCGTGGACAGCCACCGTGAGGCCATCGCCGTCGCCGAAGGCAACCGCCTCGGGATTCCGATTGTGGCCATGACGGATTCCAATGCGGACCCTGATCCGATCGCCTACCCCATCGCCTCCAATGACGATGCGGTGCGCTCCATCCGGATCGTCCTGCAAAATCTGGTGGACCCGGTGGTGGGCGCTCTGGAGACGACCGGACGCGCTCCGCGCAACAAGCAATAATCTTCGCTGCCCGTGAGGGCTGGAACCCATTTGGCAGCGGCGGTGACTGAGAAGGCGCCGCCGCTGCTTCATTTCAATATCAATCACTTAAACTACAGCAACAACTATGGCAGAAATCAGCGCTAAAACCGTGATGGATCTCCGCGCGAAAACGAACGCGGGCATGATGGATTGTAAGAAGGCTCTCGCCGAAGCGGCGGGCGATATGGAAAAAGCCGAAGAGATTCTCCGCAAAAAGGGAGTCATCCGAATGGAGACCCGTACCGATCGCGTGAGCAAAGAGGGCATGGTCAACGCTCTGGTCGGCAACGGAGGCCGGACCGGTGTCCTCGTGGAAGTGAACTGCGAGACGGACTTCGTATCCAAGAACGAGGGCTGGCGTTCCTTCGTCAGTGATCTCACCCAGCATTCTCTCGAGTCCTCCGCCGAAACGCTGGAAGCGCTTCTGGCTGAACCTTTCACCAAAGGCCGCGGCACCGTGGATGAAGCCGTGAAGGTGAAAGGTGCCGAGACCGGCGAAGTCACTCTGCTGCGCCGTTTCGTTCGTTTCAGCGCGGACGCGTCCAGCGGAGTCGCTACCTATCTGCACCTCGGCGGGCGTATTGGCGTGATGGTGGAAGTTTCCGCCGGAAAGCCTGCCACGCTGGAAGCGGATGCCTTCAAGGCGCTGCTCAAGGACATCACCATGCACATCGCAGCGGCGAACCCGGAGTTCCTCAGCCGCAGTGACGTGCCCGCCGCGACCATCGACCGGGAGCGGGCAATCTACGCCGACTCCGACCGACTCAAAGGAAAGCCGGCGGCGGCGATGGAAGGCATCCTCAACGGAATGCTCAACAAGTTCTACAGCCAGGTTTGCCTCCTTGAGCAGGGCTTCGTCAAAGATCCCGACCAAACCGTCGGTGATCTCGTCAAAGCGACCGGCAAAACCCTGGATGATACGCTGACCGTCAAACGCTTTGCCCGCTTCGCCGTGGGTGAAGAAGTGAAGGCGTAAGTCTTCCGGATCAGGTTATCCAGCCAATGTGAACGGGAGTGCTTCGGCGCTCCCGTTTTTTTATTTCCCCTTGGACTTTGT
>DATAIE010000504.1:0-2909 GCA_036262875.1 Verrucomicrobiales bacterium | reverse complement strand
CGGGGGCTGCTGGGTGTGGGGCTGGGACGAGATTACGTGGTTTTCGCAGCAGACTGAAAGCTACCGCAATGAGTGGCTCCGCTATGCATGGCGCTGGCTGGCGGAGCATGATCCTGACGGTTATCTGGAAATGCCCGGTGCCCGGTGCCTGTCGGGCGGCCCTGACGGAAAACGCTGGTACTGGGCGAATAAGTCCAGCGCCGCCGTGCCCGGCGGATTTGGTCAGGAGGATACCATTCGCGCCATCTGGTCGGCCAAGTGAGACCGGGGACCGCCAAGTGTGTGGTTTTTAGAGCGGTTTAAGTGATGTCGCAGCCGTTTGGAGGAAGACTTCGGTCGCGTGGCAGCCTCCGAGGGAGCCTCGGCCCCCCGGGAAGCGCGTTCGTTGAATTCGGGCGGTTTGCCTGAGGCATCCCGGTTTCGCTTCCAACTTGGGATTGCGAAATGCCCTGATTCCGGGAGGCCCGGAAAAAAGATTCCAAATTTTCAATCAAAGTCAGGCCTCGCGCGATTCGCGGTGATTGATTCGTTGTAACTTTGTGTAATTTTAATCAGTTCCTTCGTGCCAACATATGATTTTAAACCGTTTTCTGTCGCGGTTAGCCGCCTCGTTGTGTCTTCTCTCCCTCTCTGTTCAAATCTCCACGGCTGCCTCCGGGCAACTGGACGCTGCTTTCGTTAGCGGAATCGGTTCCGGCCTTACGCCGCAGGGGTATCCGACTTTCGATGACGGCACGGGAGCGGTCAATGCGGTGGCTCTTCAATCGACGGGAAAGATCCTCGCCGGGGGGAACATTTCCAAATATAACAAAACGGGTTCTCTTACGGCGCTGAAGCGGATCAACTCCGACGGTTCTCTCGACACCACCTGGAATCCCGGCGGGGTAGGGCTGGCCGACACGCAGGGGCAGCCGGAGATCAACGCATTGCTCACCGTTGCCGGGGACAAGGTCTACGCGGGAGGCGTTTTCCAAAGCTACAATGGCACCAGCCGCTCCGGCATCCTGCGGCTGAACGCGGACGGAACGCTCGACTCCTCCTTCGGCGCGGCTGGCATTTCAAATTCGAATGTTTTCAGTTTCCGCTACGTGCTCGACATCGTGGAGCAGAGCGACGGGAAGGTCTTTGTGTCCGGAGCCTTCAACCGCGCCAATGGTGTCTATCGCCCGAACCTCGCGCGGTTCAATGCTGATGGTTCCCTGGATACCTCCTTCGACCCGGTCAGCGCGCTGGGGTCCAGTTCCTTCGTGAGTGATGTTGCGCTCCTCCCCGGCGGCCAAATCCTCGCCGCGGGTGGACTGAATCGTCCCGGCGGCGGATCGACGCCGCTGGTCGTGCGGTTGAACGCCGACGGTTCGCTGGATCAATCCTTCAACGTCGCCTGGCAGAATGACTACGGCGATGTGGATGAGATGCTGGTCCTGCCAGATGGACGCATCCTTCTGGGAGGGAACCTTACTGCAGTGACCGGTTCTCCTTATAACGGTCTTCTGTGCCTGAATGCCGACGGTTCAGTGAACACCGCCTTCATGTCGAACGTGGGTGAGGGGCCCAACGGCTGGGCCGGCGGTGAACTCGTTCTGCAACCGGATGGCGCGATTCTGGTGGGCGGGATTTTCACCAAATTCAGCGGCGTGCCGCGGGCTTCCATTGCGCGCTTGAGTCCGGACGGCGCTCTGGACATGAGTTTCGATCCGCCGCCCTATCTGCCGACGACGGCTCTGGGCTACGTTACCCACCTCTATTCGTTCGCGGTGCAGCCTGACGGAAAGATTGTTGCCGGCGGCTGGTTCTTCCACATCTCGGACCCTTCGCTGGAGACCTATAATCTCACGCGCTTCCTCAACGAATACACTCCCAACAGCCCGGGAACCCTGCGCCTGACCTCCGCCGCAGTGACCACCACGGAGAATGCCGGAAGCATCCAACTGGCCGTGTCGCGTTTCAGCGGACTGACGGGAGCGGTATCGGTGAACTTCTCCACCGCGGCGGGCACGGCGGTAGCCGGCACGGACTTCACCACCACCAGCGGTTCCCTTTCCTGGGCGGACGGTGAGGGTGGATTCAAGTATATTACCATTCCCCTTCTTCAGGATACAGCGCAGGACGGGAACCGGACCTTCACGGTAACTTTGTCCGGTGCCACCGGCGGGGCGATCATCGCTCCCTCCGGCGGTGTCTCCACCGTCACCGTCCGGGATGACGACCTTGTGCCGATGATCGTGCAACAGCCGGTGGCCGCCTCGGTGGAGCAGGGCGCGGGTTTCACTTTGACCGTGCGGTATGACAGCGTGCTCACTGCCACGGTGAAGTGGCAGCTCGATACCGGCTCCGGATTTGCCGACATACCCGGCGCGACGGGATTGAACTACACCGTGCTCACTGCTGATCCGGCCATCCACGCCGGGAACTACCGCGCGATCATTACCAACGCAAAAGGAGCGGCCACGAGCAATGCGGCACTCGTCACCGTGAGTGTCCCGGCAGGCTCCGTGGTGCTTTCCTACGCTCCCGCGATCGGCAATGCCCTTATCAGCGCCATGATGGACGGGTCGAACCGCATTGTGGCGGTCACTGCGACCAGTCTCCTCCGGATCGGCGCGGACGGTGTGGTGGATGCGGCGCTTTCGCACACCTTCAATGTTTCGACCTCTGCGGTGCTTGTGCTGCCTAACGGCAAAATCGTGGTCGGCGGATTTTTCAATCAGGTCGACGGGCAGCCGCGCTCCTACCTCGTCCGGTTCAATGCAGACGGCACGCTGGATGCCGGCTTCAATCCGACGGTGAGTCAGGCGGTGCAAACTCTCGCCCTGGGAGCGGGAGGGAAATTCTACACCGGCCTGGGGTCGGGAGGTGGTCTCCAGCGCTATAACAGTGACGGGACGCTGGATGCGACTTTCACCGTGACG
>DATAIE010000503.1:0-5485 GCA_036262875.1 Verrucomicrobiales bacterium | reverse complement strand
GCAAAGTCCTCGCGCCGCTGAAGGGCCTGCAGGAGAAGATGCTTTTTATCCGCGGCCTCTACAATGCGGAGGCGCAAAAGGGGAATATCCACAGCTCCCAAACGGGCAATCTCCTCTCCGGAGCTCCGCTGGCCTCCGGCGGTGAAATCCGCTCCGGCACCAGCGTGGACCAACTGCTGGCGCAGAGGCACGGGCATTCCACCAAGGTGCCCAGCCTCGTGCTGGGCTGCGAGAAATCGAATCCCTCGGTGCATAAGAACTACTCGATGCTCTACAGCTCCCACATTTCGTGGAGTTCGCCGACCACTCCCACGCCGCTGGAGGTTTACCCCGCGCTCGCCTTTGACCGTCTTTTCAAGGATGAAGTGAGCCGTGGCGACAAGAGTGTGCTGGATGCCGTGATGGGCGACGCCAGCGATCTGCGGCGGGACCTCAGTTCCAGCGATCAGCGGAAGCTGGACGAATATCTCGATTCCGTGCGCGATGTCGAGCAGCGCATCGAGAACGCCGGAAAGCGCGGCGAGTTCCAGGGCTGGCGTCCCACCCTGACAAAACCGAACATGCCCCGGCCCGCCGATGGCATTCCCCAGGACATCGCGGAGCACATGCGCCTCATGTGCGATATCCTCGTCCTCGGTTTCCAAACCGATACCACGCGTATTACCACGCTGAAGCTGAACAACGACCACAGTTCGCTCCGGTTCCCCAATCTCGGTGTGGATTACATGATCCACCACCTCCTGTCCCACAGCGACACCGCGGACTGGCTGAAGGTGAATCAATTCTTCCTCGAGCAACTGGCCTACATCGCCCGCAAACTCGACGGCATCCAGGAGGGCGAGCGCACGGCTCTGGACAATACGATGCTCATGTATTGCTCCTCCATGCTGAACGGGAATCATGACAACTCCCAGCTTCCCGTCGTCCTCCTCGGCGGTGCCGGAGGCCGGATTAAGGGTGGCCGTATCCTTGACTACAAGGACAAGCCCGATCGCCAAATGTGCCGCCTCTACCTCTCCATGATGGATAAATGCGGCGTGCGCCCCGGCACCTTCGGAGACGCGAAGACAGCGCTGGAGGAAGTTTGACCGAAAGGGAGAAATCAAGGAGCGGCGACATTCCTGTCGCCTGGCGGTGACAGCGACAGGAATGTCGCGGCTCCCTGCCCAGCCGGATTTTTTGCAAAAACCGGCCTCCGCAGCAATCATCCCGGCCTCTGATGCGATAAACAATATGCTTACCCGGCACACTTTTCGCACCACAGGTCTGGAAATTATGCTCGCGGGAGCTTCCACTCCCCTGCTATAACATCTCCCGATTTCGCCGAGACTCATGACGCCTCCCTCTCTTCCTCCAGACGATTCCCTGCCGCCTGTCCCGCCGCCGTATATTCCCCCCGCGGCTGCTCCCCCGCCGGTGCCGTCTGCCTCTCCGCTCCCTTACTCCGGCGCTTCCTCGCCCCCTCCTCCTCCTCCGGCTCCCGTTCCGGCGGGACAGGCAAACCAGGCGATGGAGAAGATGATGGGCGCTTTCAAGAATGTGGATTGGAAACAGCTCGGAGAGGATCTGAAGACGTTTGGTCAGCGGTTTGCGGCAGGGGATTTCGCCAAAATCTCCCCTAAGCCTCACGAACTCCCCGCCGTAGGGGGCATGGCCTCGCGCATGGCGTCCTTTATGGTCTGGCGGCGGGCGCTCCTCATTCTCGCCACCATTCTCAGCATCGTGCTGGCCATCAAATCGTGCTTCGATCCTCACACTCTGGAGAGCAGTTACGTGGAGGCTGAAACGAAGACCTGGAAGAAGGCGAATCCTCACCCGTCGGAGGCGCAGATCAAGCAATTCGAGCAGACGATCATCGTCCAAAGGCAAAATATCACCGCCGGCTTTGGCGAATCCAACGTGTCGATATTCAACACGCTCATCGTCGGACTGTGGGGAAGTGTTTTTGTCAGTATCGTGTTCATCATTCTCGCGGCCCGCGACTGGCGGAATTGGCGAAAATCCCGCAAGTGGGCGCTCCTGGCCGTCGCGGTGGTTTTGGGCCCGCAACTCATTGCCATGCTCATCCCGTGGGGATCGATGATGAACTTCAAACACCTCGCGGCCCAGGGCATGGGTGCCGAGCAAATCAAATCCACGAAGATCGGCATACAGGTTTTGGTGCTCTTCGTGGTGCTCTACACTTCGCTGCCGTTCTTTTACGGACTCGTGAATGGCGTGCTGCGGTCCTCCCTGTCGACTAAAACGCTGGTGCCGGCCTCCATCGTTTGCGGCTGGAGCAGCCTGCTGCTCGCCGTCACCATCGCCGTGCCGTGGTTCATCGCCTTCAGCATTGTGGATCAGTTGGAACTCGATGCGCTGATCGTGCTGGGAGTGCTGTGTTTGCTCGCCGCGCCGCTCAGTATCGTCTTTAAGGCGCGGCGTCTGGGCCTCCCGCTCACTGCGGAAGAGGCCACCCCGCTCGTGAAACGGACGAAACTCGTTCTCACCTCTCTCAATGTTGTGGGAATGGCGATGATCCTGGCCTATCTCCATGACAAGGAAATGGTGACCCCCGGGGATATCCTGACGCTGGTCATCCATTACTTCGCGAACCTCATGCTCGTGCAGGTCGTAGCGGTGGACATGCTGGTGCTGCTGCTGGACCGGGCTCACCGCAAGCTGGCCTCGGACGTGTCTCCGGACGAATCACTCCGCCAACTGGGCGAAGTGCTCGCGGTGAAGTAACGGCTACGGATTTCCGAACTGTTCGCGGTAGAGGGTGCGGAAGGCATTCTCCGCGGGGATGGGCACGTTCTCATTCACCAGTTGCGGCTGCACGCTCGTCCACCAGGCGTCATAGGCTGCCTCCAGTTCGCCGACGGTTTCCGGATGGGCGGAGGCGACGTTGTCTTTCTCTCCCGGGTCCGTCTTCAGGTCGAACAACTGCCAGGATTTGAGGCCCTTTGGATCGTAGCTCACCAGTTTCCACCGGTTGTTGCGAATGGCGCACCCGTCATACTTTGACTCCGCTGCTTTCCCGCGCTCCCAGCGGCCCACGTGTGTGACGAGGTTCCGCTCCGGCCAGGGGGCCTTCGGGTTTTCGAGCAGCGGCACGAGGCTGCGGCCTTCGACCTGGGCACGTGCTTTGTCGGTTAGGGTGGCTCCCGCAAGTTCCGCCAGGGTGGGCATAAAGTCGATATTGCAGGCAAGAGCATCCACGTCTCCCGCCGTGAGAGTTCCCGGCCAGCGCCAGAAGCTGGCGGCCCGAATGCCGCCCTGCCACGGAGTGACCTTCGCCCCGCGCATGCCGGCGTTGAACAGCTTCACGCCGACTGTCCCGCCGTTGTCGTTCATGAAGATGACCAGGGTGTCGCGTTCGATGCCCCATTCTGTCAGCTTTGCGAGCAGCTTCCCGGTGTTGTCATCGATGTTGGCGATCATGCCGAAGAACTTCGCCGTCATCTCCGGCACCTTGCCGGCGTAGCGGGCGGGATCCTCCGGGCGCACCTCCAGCGGGGCGTGCGGTGCGTTCGTGGCGATATGGGCATAGAAAGGCTTCTTTCCCTTCACCTCTTCGATCCACTTCATCGCCTGGGCGAAAAAAACATCCGTGCAGTAGCCGGTCGTCTTCTCGAACTTTCCGTTATGGAGAATGGCGGGGTTGAAATACTTGTTTCCCGGCGCGTCGCCGCAGGAGCCTGGATAAGATTGCCCGATGCCGCCCGCGCCATGGATGAACATCTCATCGAACCCGCGCTTATTCGGCCGGTGGTCCGGCTCGTCGCCGAGGTGCCATTTGCCGAAGATGCCCGTCGTGTAGCCCGCGGACCGCAGCACTTCCGCCAGGGTGACGGCGTCCGGTGCGAGACGCTCCCGTTCGTTGATCGTATGGGTGACCCCGCTGCGGAACTCGTGCCGTCCCGTGAGCAGCGCGGCGCGGCAGGGCGCACAGGTCGGGCTCACCTGGAAATCCGTGAAGCGTTTACCCTCTTTGTACAGCCGGTCGATGTTAGGCGTTTGCAGCACCGGGTTGCCGTGGCAGGAGAGGTCGCCGTATCCCTGATCGTCCGTGAGGATGAAAATGATATTCGGCTTTCGCCCGGCGATGGAACCCGCGGTGACAGAAACAACGGAGTAAAGCAGCAGGAAAAGGCGGAGCAGCATGACTTCGAATCTACCGGTCACCGTGCACGGGAAACAAGCTCATTCGGATCACCCGGGTCCGTATCTTCCGTTGCATTGCCGGTCGCCGCGATAGCATCCGGGTTTCATGATCACTTTCCTCCGCGGACGTCTCGCGTCCAGCCTGCCGGACCGCGCCTGCATCGATGTAGGCGGCGTCGGCTATGAAGTCTACGTGCCCGTGAGCACCTATGACCGGCTCGGCGAAACGGGCCGGGAAGTGACTCTCCTGACCCATTTCCACGTGCGCGAGCAGGAGCAAACCCTCTTCGGATTTGCCACTGACGACGAGCGCGACCTTTTCCGCCTCCTCATCAACCGGGTGACCGGCGTGGGGCCAAAAATGGGCCTCGCCATCCTGAGCGGGATGAGTGTGAAGGATTTCAAACGTCACGTCGTTCACGGCGACATCGCGTCCCTGTCGAAGATCAGCGGCGTGGGAAAGAAAACGGCTGAGCGCATCATTTTCGAGCTGAAAGACAAAGTCGGTGTGAGCGAAGCCTGGAAAGACACCGCTCCCGGAGCACCCGTAACCACACCGCAGCAGGCCGTGGCGAACGACGTGATCCTGGCCCTCATCAACCTCGGCTATAAACAGGTGGAGGCGCAAAAGGCGGTCAAGAAAGCGCTCGACGATGGTGTGCCCGCCGACCAGGGCAGCGTGCTGCGCAGTGCGTTGCGGCAGTTGAGTCAGTCTTAGCGGGCCGCATCGTCGAGGCCGAGATTCACCTCTGTGGACAAGCGTTTGAGCTCCGGGTTGCCCGCGTAGGCCCCGGTGAATTGAAGGGAGTCCGTCTTCGCCCGGTGATTGAAGACCAGCGTCTGCTGTCCCAATCCCGTGTCGAAGTCGGCGACGACGGAGGCATTGGTTGCATCGTATTTCCAACGTCCTCTCCACACGACGCAGGGACCTCCCACAAACATGGCATCGCCCTTCGCATCCAAATAAAGGGGAACGAAGCCGGATTCCTGGACACCCCATACGCCGGCAGTCTCAGTTATCCCGGGCGGCAGCTTCGCTTCCGGTTTTCTCTCAGGCGGCTTCCGCCAGAGCAGTGCTCCCGCTGCGGCCAGCAGAAGAAAGACAGGGAGTGCGATGAGGAGCCTTCGTTGCATGCAAGTGCCCGGGAAAGTTGCGGAGGCCCGCCGGAAACGCAAGTTCCTGACCGGCTCGATCACTGACTGATGCGAAGACGGTAAAAGCGGCGTCCGGCGGCCGGATCGGTGTGAGTATAGGTCTGTTGACCGGATTGGCCGCTGAAGGTGGTGAGCACGGTCCAGGTGGTGAGATCGGTGGAGGACAGGACCTCGTATTGGAGCG
>DATAIE010000502.1:0-1525 GCA_036262875.1 Verrucomicrobiales bacterium | reverse complement strand
ACTGCCCTGGGCGTTGGTAGCCCGGGATGGATGGCCCCCATCAAACATTGAACCGGAAGTCCATTACGTCTCCGTCCTGGACTACATATTCCTTCCCTTCGATCCTCAGCTTGCCGACTTCCCTGGCCTTCGCATGCGAGCCGGTCGCCACGAGATCGGCGTAGGAAACCACTTCCGCCTTGATGAAGCCCCGCTCGAAATCCGTGTGGATCACCCCCGCGGCGGCGGGCGCTTTGTCTCCGGCGCGGATGGTCCACGCGCGGGTTTCTTTTTCCCCGGTCGTCAGATAGGTGCGCAGGCCCAGTAGGTGATAGACCGAGCGGATCAGTTCAGAAACACCCGAGTTCTCCACCCCGAGGTCTGCGAGATAGGCTTTCGCCTCATCCTCTGGAAGATCGGTCAGTTCGGCTTCGATGGCGGCACTGATCACGGTGGCTTCGGCATCGTGGCTGTTCTTCACGAAATCCACCACCTTGCCGACATAGGGATGCGCCGCAGGATTTTTGGAAGCGGTCCCGAGATCTCCTTCCGCGACGTTGCAGGCGAAGATGGTGGGTTTACCGGTCAGCAGGAAGAAGAGCCTCAGTTGCTTGCGCTCGTCTATATTGAGGTCCGCAGTAATGGCGGGTTTCCCGTCGTTCAGGTGGGGAATAAGTTTTTCACACAGCGCGGCTTCCACTTTGGAATCCTTGTCGCCGCTTTTCGCCAGTTTGCTTACCCGCTGGAGGCGCTTCTCCACACTGGCGAGGTCTGCGAGAACCAGTTCCGTGTTGATGATATCGATATCGCGCAGCGGATCGACGCTTTTGGCCACATGCTGGATGTCGTCGTCGTCGAAACAGCGCACCACCTGCACGATGGCATCCACCTCGCGGATGTGGCTCAGGAACTTGTTGCCCAGCCCCTCCCCCTGACTGGCTCCCTGGACCAGTCCTGCAATGTCCACGAACTCAATCGCCGCAGGCACGATCTTTTTGGTGTTCGAGAGCTTTGCGAGCACGTCCAGCCGCTCATCCGGCACGGTGACGATGCCGGTATTCGGCTCGATGGTGCAGAACGGGTAGTTCGCCGCCTCCGCCTTGCGCGTGCGTGTCACGGCATTGAAGAGCGTTGATTTACCAACATTGGGGAGTCCGACGATACCTGCTTTGAGCATAGACTTTAGGGAAAAAGGGAGCGGGCTTACTGGATGCGGAACGCCGGGAATGCAAGGACAGTAAGGGGCGCCGGTTTTCGATCAGAAATCCGCGTTCCTTCCCCTGCAAGATGCCTTCACTCCGCCCGTTTCATCCCTGACAGACCGTATGATCCCCTGCCGCGCTATTTTCCTCAGTTTTTTATCTTTCGCTCCGCTCCTGCGGGGGGCAGTGGACTTCAATCGTGAGGTGCGCCCCATCCTGTCGGACCGGTGTTTTGCCTGCCATGGTCCGGACAGTGCCAAACGGGAGGCCGGGCTGCGGCTCGATACCTTTGAAGGCGCAACTGCCGGGTTGAAGAGCGGCCACCGTGCGATCGTGCCGGGGAA
>DATAIE010000501.1:0-7882 GCA_036262875.1 Verrucomicrobiales bacterium | reverse complement strand
GACCGTTCTGCCCGTGAAGCCGCCCCAGATGCGGTATTCGTAGTTATGGTCGTATCCGTGGGCATTGCCGCTGGCAGGCTCCTCGGGGAGACGGTCGGGCGTGCGGACGCCTCGGTTCTCGTCCATCACCACCAGCCTGCCGGTGTCCCAAAGCTCGCCCGGTTTGCGCAGATAGCCCCAGTAGCGGACCTTGTTGGTGAAATAACGGCGTCCAATGTACCAGTCCCCCCGCGGCTCCGCTTTGATGGCGGCGTTCCGCATCTGCAAACCCGGCCCGTTGTCTCCTCCGCCGTCAGTGGTTTCGCAGGAATTCAGAACCGGAAGCAGCGACACAAGGAGCAGTAGAAAACGGCGGGTCATAGTGGTGGCTTAATGAGTGGGATGGTGGCGCCAACGTGCGGGGGCCGCACGGGAAATCAAATGAGGGTTTATGCCTGGAGGACCGCGGTCCGCCTCAGCCCAGGGACGGCGCGGGTCTCCGTTCCGCAGCCTTTGAACGAGCGACCGGGAGCGCCGCCGTCCCGGCGGCATGGAATCCTCAACCTCCTCCGCTACTTCCCCCGTTTGCTGCTCAGCACCTCCACGGCGCGCAGGGTGGCGGCGCTGCGCGTTTCGCAGTCCAGCTTCACGAGCACACTGCATACATGCTTCTTCGCGGTGGCCGGGCTCATTCCCAGGATCATCGCAATGTCCGGGCTGCTTTTCCCCTGGGCCACCCAGAGCAGCACTTCCGCCTCTCTCTCCGTCAAACCGAGGGAGAGCAGCGGCTGGTGCGAACTGAAGTCCGGCCGGTAGGAGGACTGCCGCTGGCGCAGGGCGGACAGCCTCTGCCAGCGGGCATCCAGCGCCGCAAGGAGATCGGCTTCCGTCACAGGCTTGGTCAGGTAGTCGTCGGCTCCCAGGTTCATCCCTTCGCGCTGGTCGCGCTTCTCCCCTTTGGCCGTCAGAAAAATGAACGGGATGCCGTTGAGATCGGGATCCGCCCGCACCCCCGCGAGGACCCCGTAGCCGTCCAGCTCCGGCATCATGACGTCGCACAGGATCAGGTCGGGCGGCTGGGTGGTGGCTTTGTCGAGGCCGGCGCGTCCGTTGGGGGCGCTGGTCACGTCGTAGCCGCTGAGTTCGAGGAGGAGAGTGAGATTCTCCCTCATTTGATCATGGTCTTCGATGAGAAGGATGCGTTTATTCATGGCTCGCTAAAACAGTGACAGAGTGAGAGGATTCGGGACCGGAAATAAGCGGGAAAGTTACGGTCGCCACCGTTCCGCCGCCGTCAGGGCTGAGGAGCGTGACGCGGCCTCCGTGCAGTTCGATGCAGCGGCGCGTGATCATCAGACCCAGCCCCGTGCCGCTGACCTGGCCCACATTCTTCGCACGGTGGAAGGGCTTGAAAAGATTCGGCAGGTCCCCCCTGGGAATCCCGATGCCGTGGTCGGTCACGCGGATGACCACCTCGCCGTCCGCGCAGTCCGCGTCGAGCGTCACTGTGGACCCTTCGGGGGAATACTTGGCCGCATTGGACAGCAGGTTGGAAAAGATGTGACGCAGCAGCGCGGCATCCGCCTGCACTGCGGGAGGCAGGTCCGGAGAGCAGGTGAGGGTGATCCGGCAGCGCCGCCGCGTGGCGGAGAGCGCCTCATCCACCAGTTGCGCACAGAAGGCGCGCAGATCCAGCGGCGCAGGCTCGAAGGTCATCCGCCCTGCTTCCACTTTCCCCAGCAGCAGGACCTCCTCGATGAGCTTCGCCATCTGCATCGTGCTGCTGTGAATGGAGTGCAGTTGCTGCTCGCGGCGCTCAGGGGAAAGACGGTCGAGGTGATTGCGCAGCAGTTCCGTGGAGGACAGGATGACGGCCAGCGGCGTCCGGAATTCGTGAGAAACCATGCTCACAAAATTACTCTTCAATTCGCCGAGCTCCCGTTCCCGGTCGAGATTTGCCAGCATCTCCTCGCCGGCCAGCCGCAGCCGCTCGTTGGCCTCCGCCAGCTCCGCCGTGCGAAGCGCGACGCGGGTTTCGAGGCTGGCGTTGAGTTCCCGGATTTCCAGCTCACTCGCCTTCAAGACGGCGGCCTCGGATTCCTTCTGCCGGGCCTCCTGGCGCTGACGCTTGAGCTTCTCTCTCAGCGCCCAAATGAACCCCGCCGCCGTCAGAACGAGCGCTCCCAGCCAGCCCAGCACCCACCACACGATTTGCATGATCGCCTGCCGCGAGCGGCCCCGCAGCACCACGTCGTCTTTCGACCTTACCCACAACTGCGCCGGGAGGTTGCCCTGTGAAAGCTGATAGCCGGTGACCTCTGCGATGCGGTCTGTGGGAAACCCGGCGAATTCCTTTTCAGTGCCGGGTGAACCGGCTACCTCGATGCGGGCGCCGCCGTCCTCGATGGTGAGGACCGGAATGGCAATGCTCCGTTGGGGGAACAGCATGGAGCGGACGTGGCGGACTTCATTTTTGATCACCACGCCTTCGACGGTCAGCAGTTGGCCGGCGGCGGACTTCAGGCCCGCCGCCGCCACGGTGGCCTTCGCCGCAGCAGGCAGAGGAAGCCCGGAAGCCGTGACGCGAATCTGGCACTCCCGCACCACCACATGACCGTATTCCGGAGAGGCCATCCCCACCAGCTCCACCGCGTCTCCCGGGGCGGGTATCTGCATGTCCGGCTGTGCCAGGGCGTCTGTTGTCGCACTCGTGCGCGGCAGCAGCACCAGCGGTACTGCGAGAAGGCGCGGCCCGTTCTCCGCACGAAGATGAATACGCCCCGGCGCATCCGTGAACAGGCAGGTGCCGCGCACGTGCACCGGCTCGTCACTCACCGGGGGTGCCGGCAGCGCCGCGGGATCGGACACCGGGCGCTCGAATCGTCCGGGCCCTTCATGGGGCTCGATTTTCACATGGTCCATCCCCGATACCTGGACCTGGCCATCATACTGGTTCCATACGAGGCCGCGCACTGTCACCGTCGCCTCGCGGAGATTCTCCGTCAAAAGCGCCGGCCCGGCCCCGTGGATCACCACCGTGCACGGCCCCTGCGTGCCCGCCAGCATCAGGGCCAGCTGACCGTGATAGACCGGGGAATACACCGCATCTCTCACCACTCCCGCTGTCTCCACCCATTGCCCGAAATAGCGCAGCGTGTTCACTTCCGCGGGGGTGGCGCGGCGGGGTTCCGGCAGCGGCACGCTTTCCTCCAGCATGGTCACCGACTCGCCCTCCACGAATGGCGCAAAGGTCCCGGCCCGTGTCCGTCCGGTGACCCGCACTTTTTGTCCGGCCTTCAACGGCTGTAAAAATCCGCTCTGCACCACCAGAATGCCCGCGCTCTCATCCTGGACATAAAACCACGGGCGGTCCGGAGCCGCAAAAGTCACCACGCCTTCGACGCACACCGTCAGGTTCCGCCGTTCCGCCTCCGCCCGGCCAAGTCCCACGATATCCGCCGCCTTCGCCACCTCCGGCGCTTTGGGTGGATCGGCTGCCAGCCCCCGCCAAAGACTCAATATCAGGAGGAGCGCCGTTCGGAGCCCTATCCCTGTTCTTCGGGCCGGATTCACCGTCTGTCCTCCACGAGGAGTTCGACCCCGGACAGCACCGAGATGGCCGCGGACCGCAGAACGGCCAGTTGGCGGTCGCGCGTTGGCCGCGGCATGCGGTCGATGTGACGTTGCAGCAATTCCGCGGAGGACAGCACCACGGCCACCGCATCCCTCAGCGCGGCGCGCTGAGCGGCAAGGGAAAGGACAGGCGGAGGCTTGGTGGCCATGCTGCAAGGTTGGCAGAATGCGGCCTCCCGGGCAAGAAACAGACTCTACTCCCTTTGGCGCATGGCGCATCCGCCCGGTTGGCGGCAGGGTCGTCCCCCTCGTCATGATCCCGTCCTCTTCCCCCGGTCCCTCCTCTGAACCCGCTTCTACTCACCCGCCGCAGACTCCTGCCACGACGGTGCCGGGCGAGTTCGCTCCGGAACTCCGCGAAATCCTGGAGGCCGAGACCCGGGCCGGCAATTCCGTTTCAGAGGTCCGCACAGGCGGGCCTTTCAAGGGAACCATCGTCGTCATTCTCACCCGGCCCTTTCTCACCCCGCGGGCGAGCGATTCGAAAAACCTGCGTTACCACAGGGTCAGCACCCCGGGATGGTGGAGCGCCGAATACACCACGGCTGTCCCTCCGCACACCCTCGCCTCGCCCTGATCAGCGGACTCTCCGGCGGCGGGCCAGCAGGGCTCCTGCCAGTGTCAGCGCCGCGGCGGAAGACGGTTCGGGTACCTGGTAAAAGTAGATTTCGCTGAGCCCGGTGTTCAATCCGCCCGCCGAATTGGTGACATCATAGCGCACGTACCGCGCATTGATGGGGGCAAACGCATCGCCCAGAGCCATTCCCGAATTGGTATAGGAGCGAAGCACATCGTCGCCGTTTCCGAAGACTGCGTCCTGACTGAAAATCATGTCGAAACCCGTGACCCGGTCCGCCGCCGCCGGCCGGTCAAACCAGTCGAATCCCGCCAGTGGCCGGATGGCTCCCATATCAAAATCCACGAACGCCCCCAGCCCCAGACTGGCGGACGCGTATTCCGGTTTGTCCCCCGCGCCGCTGCTGCGGCCAATATCTCCGTCGATCGCGTTGGCCGCGGCAAAGTCCGCACTGAACGCCGTGGCGGAGGCAAAGATGGACACGCCGTTCACCGTCGTGGTGCCCGCAGGCTTCCTCACAAAGATCACCTCCATCGCCCCGGTGTTGTTAAACGCATCACCCGTTCCCACGGTATTCACATTCAGCCGCACGGTGGTCGCGGAGATCGTCCCTCCCAGCGAGTGCAACTGACTGGCTCCCCGCAGCGGCGTGCGGGTGATCGCCGTGCTCGCCGGCCCGCCATTGTAGAGGAGGGTGAAATTCCCGATCAAATCGCTGAAGCCCGCGCTGTCCCGGTTCATCACTACGATGCTGTCGAACGTCGTCTGCCCGGGGAAGGTGAACTCCAGAAAGGTGTTGGTGCCCTGCCCGGCGGAGGCATATTCCGTGGAGTTTCCGTCCACCGTGTTCGCGGCCGCAAAGGAGGCATTGAATGCCGGTGCGCTGTTGGTCACCGCGGGAGCCGAGAGGATGGTCGCCTCTGTGTTTGAAACAAGTCCGGCACTGGCGGCGATGGTCAGAAGGGCGGAGCGGGTCGGAAAAGAGCGCATGGCTTGAATTAATTTTCACTTAGAAATAACCGCTCCCGCCCTGGATGGTCAATCCTCAATAAGGGTCCCGTTTTTCGGGTGGACGCCCGCTCTCATCCGGTGGAAATCCCGCCCACGATGTCCGCTCCCCGCGTCATTTTCCACCTGGATATGGATGCCTTCTACGCATCGGTGGAGCAGCGGGACCATCCCGAGTGGCGGGGAAAACCCGTCATTGTCGGGGCCCCGCCCGCTCACCGCGGAGTCGTTTGTGCGGCCAGCTACGAGGCGCGGAAATTCGGCGTCCGTTCCGCCATGCCGAGCATCACCGCATGGAGACACTGCCCGGAGGGCATCTTTGTCAGGCCGCGCATGAGCGTCTACCGCGACGAGAGCCGCGCCATCATGGAAATCGTCAGCGGCTTCGGCGGCGAACTCGTGCAGCAGGTCTCTGTGGACGAAGCCTACCTGGAAGTCACCCCCCAACTCCCGCCCGCTCCGACCCATGACGCCCTCCTCGAAAGCGCCCGGCCGCTCGCGCAGCGCATCAAGGACGCCATCCGGGCCGAACGCCGCCTCACCGCCACCATCGGTATCGCCCCTAACAAACTGCTCGCCAAAATCGCCTCCTCTCAATTCAAGCCGGACGGTCTCACGCTCGTGCTCGATTCCGAAAAAGCCGCCTTCCTCCGCCCCATGGCCGTGGGGGCGATCCATGGCGTGGGCCGGGTGACGGAAGAGGTCCTTTCCAAGGCCGGCTACAAGACCATCGCCGACATCCAGGACACGACGCGCGACCTGCGCCCGCTCGTTGGCTCATGGGGACCGGACCTGCAGCGCATGGCCTTTGGTCAGGACGACCGGCCGCTCGACATGAGCGACGAAGTCAAAAGCATCAGCAGTGAAAATACCTTTCCCCACGACACCGCGGACCGCGCCATCCTCCGCAGTTGCCTGCGCGAACAGGCCGATGACCTTGCAAAGAAACTCAGTCGCTACCGCCTCGCCGCCGCCACCATCCAGGTGAAAGTACGCTACAGCGACTTCACCACCCTCACGCGCCAGATCAGCGTCGAAGAACCGCTCGAAGACGCCACCACCATCTATCGCTTCGGCTGCTGGCTCCTCGCCCGCCACCAGCTCGTCAAAGGTTCCCTCCGCCTCCTCGGCCTCGGCGTTTCCGGCCTGCGCGAAGTCACCGTCCGGCAGTTGAAGCTTCCGTTTCCCTGATGCGGCCATGCTGGGCAGCGTTTCATTGACCCGGGACCGCACTTGTCAGGCTTTGTCATTTCCATGTGCAAGCACTGGCCCCGCACAGAGGGAATCCCCTTGTCCGGTTCTGGTTATTCCTTACTGATTTGCGTTGGAAGGTCGCACAGTTGCCGGCCACTCGAAATCAACCCGCTTCAGCCGTCGTGAAGAAATCTGTCATCACTCATTTTACCTGCGCGGCGGCCGCTGCCTCCCTCGCCTTCTGGGCCGGGGCGTGGTGGAAGGGCCGTCCCGGCTCCGCCGCTGCTCCCGCAAACACTGGTCTCGTTTCCGGGTTGCCGGACAAAGCCGCAGACATCGCCAGGGAGAAGCGTCCTGGAACTGTCGTGAAGCCGGGGAGTGGCGAAGACACGGTGCGCGGCTTTTCCCTCCGCTTTCAGTTGGACGGTGGCCAGCCTCTTCCGGCAGAGCGGATGAAGGAGGCGGTGGCGGAGGCACTGACGGAATCCAATCCTATCAAGAGACAGTTGCTCTTTGCCAAAGTGATGGAGAGTGTCACCCCGGAGAATGCTGCCGCCGCCCTGAAGATGATCCGGGAAACGGTGGGAGGATTCGAGGCCATGCGTTACACCGGTATGCTCGCCTATGCGTGGGGAGCGGTGGACCCGCTGGCGGTCATGAAAGAATTCAGCCACGATAACGGGCCCAACGCCCGCTGGAATCAGAGTTCAGCCATCGAGGCCTGGGCCATCAAAGACTCCGCCGCCGCGATGGCGTGGCTGGAAAAGCAGGATCAGGACAGCCGGATGTGGCTGGCGCCGTCCCTGCTCAGCGGGCTGGCTCAGACAGATCCCGCTGCGGCTCTGAAATATGCGCAGAACCTTAAAACGCCCGATGCCAGGAGAAATGCCGGCGAGGCGCTGGCACGGGAAATGGTCAAAGGCGGCGTCGACAAAGCCGCCGCATGGGTGGACGGCCTGACAGATCCCGACCTGAAAAACGGCGCTTTCAGCACCGTGGCGGAACAATACGTGCGCAGCGACCTGGAGGGCGCGATGACCTTCGTGAAGAAGTATCAGAGCGAGGGCTACGCCACCGAAACGATTGGACGGGTGGCTGAGTCCGTGGGCCGCCGCGATGTGACGAAAGGACTTGAATTTGCCAGCCAGTTGAGTGGCCCCGCCCAGGGCAAGGCCTACGGTGAAGTGATCGGCGAGTGGATGGAAAGGGATGGCGGCAAAGGCACACTGGAGGCCAGCGCCTATGTCACGAACCTCCCCGCAGGCGTCGACCGTGATCACTCCGCGTGGGCCATTTCCAACCGCATGGTCGAAGACGACCCCGCTTCAGCCATCGCGTGGGCCGGGAGCATCAAGGATCCCGGCATCAGAGAGGCCGCCCTGATGGACGTCGCCCGTCAATATCAGCATACTCAGCCGGAAGCTTATGCGCAATGGCTCCCTCAAAGCGGCCTGTCGGCTGAAGCGAAGGAACGGCTGGGCGCCTTCAACG
>DATAIE010000500.1:0-3025 GCA_036262875.1 Verrucomicrobiales bacterium | reverse complement strand
TAAGGGCACTTCACCTTGCTGCGTTTTTCGAAGCCCGAGACATCCACCACCGAGGTCTCGGGAGTGTACGGACTGTAAACCAGTCCCTTTTCGCCGGGAACAGCCACGCCCCACGGCAGATCGTCGCCCGCCTGATCCGTGACCTTTACCGCTTCCGCCCGCCGGGCTTTGCCGCGATCAATCCCGCCGGCCTGTTTTGCATCGGAGGACTGCTTCATGGCCTTCTCGTAAGCCATGGCGGCTTCTTTGGCCTGTTTCATCATTTGCAGCGACCTGGCTTCGGCATCGAGCTTTATTTTCTCCATCTCCAGTTTCATCGCGGCCTCGCGGGCGTTCGCCTCAGCTTCACTCTTTGCGGCAGCGCGCATGCGCAAAAGATCTCCAACGGTGTTCGGGTTATTCGGGTCGCCTGCAATTCCCGCCTTTTCGAGTTCGTGAAAACGGGCGGCCTGATCCTCCTTTGCTTTCTTTGCCGCTTCGACCGCTTTTTCGAGGCTGTCGATGTTCTGTTTCAGAGCGAGAATTTTGGGATGCGCTTTTCCCAATCCGTTGGAGGCAGCCAGCGACTGTTCCACCTTCAGCCGGGCGAGTTCGTTTTCGGGGTCGAACGGAACCGTTTGCCGCTTCATTCCCGCGATAGCCGCTTTGACCTCGGCCATTTCCTTGCGCAGTTGCTGCATTTCACTGAGGGAGGAACCATTATCGCCACCCTGAGCCACTGAGAGGTTTTTCAGTGCCTCTTCGATGGCATCGGCTTCCGCCAGCCGCCCGCCGGCGCGCAGTTTATCTGCGACTTTCCGAAGCCGGTTCTGAGCGTCGTTGGCGGTTTGCACCTCCAGCACCGGCCTCCGCTTCGACGCTTCTTTTGGGAGATCCGTCCCTTCCCGCGAAGCGGGATCTATTCTATTCGCAGGCCGGTTGGCTTCCGGTATCTTCAAGGGCTTCTCTTTGGGATCTGCTTCGCCACCGGACGACGGAACACGGGGCGGAGTGGTGAGATCGGCGGGCTTTTCGGAGGGCGCGGGAGGCAGGGGTGGAGGCGGTTCAGCGGACGGAGCCGGTGCGTCAGTTGCAACCAGCCCGGAATCCGGTACGACGGATGCCGCCTTTTCCTGCCCGCGGGCCGTGGTGAAGAGGGCGGAGCTGAGAGCAGTGAGGGTGACGGCTGCAAAGCCGGCGGCAAGACGGTGATGATGAAGAGGTGACTGAATCATGGTGAGACGGCGTTTGAGTTCTTTCTCCGAACGGAAGAAAGGCGCGAGACCCGGAGACGGTGCGGGCGCGGAAAGAGGCACAGCGAGTTTCAAAAGGGTGTGGCCATAGGCGGCGCGCTCTGCGGGATCGTGCAGCAGAGCAATGGCCTGGTGATCGCGAAGCAGTTCACGGTCTGCCAGAAGGCGGCGGCAGGCGAGGTGGACGAAGGGATTGAACCAGTGCAGCGAGCGCGCCGCCGCGAGCAGCCAGTTGGCCGCGAGATCGTGACGGCGGATGTGCAGCATCTCATGCAACAGGACGTGGCGAGCCTCAGTCACCGTGAGCATTTCCAGCGTGGCCGAGGGAATGATGATGCGCGGGCGGAAGAGTCCGCAAAGAAACGGCGTGCCTCCTCCCGGAACCGTGAACAGCGGCGGCACCCTGCGCAGCCCGGCGATGGCGGCACACTGGGACACTGTTCCGTGCCACGGCAGTTCCACAGGTCTTGCCGTGCAGGCCAGTCTCCGGAGAAAGCAGCGGTGACGAACGAGAATGCCCAGCATAAAAAGGGCGGCTCCTCCCATCCACACCCAACCGGCGACAGAGAGCCAATCCACCCCGGCGACCGCCGGCAGAGCAGTCAACGCCTGCTCCTGCGCTGCTATCGACTCCCTGGCGGCCAGCACATTTGGATGGATGGGCCCAAGACCGGAAGCCTGCATTTGCTCCAATTCCCGTTTCACCTCGGCGATTCCGCCCAGCAGTTCCGACGCGGAAGGTCCTTGCGGAAGGGGTATCGCGTTTTCCTGCCCGGCCGTCTTTTCCTCCACCCGCTGCGGGGACGAAGAGGCCCACACCCGGTCCCAACCCCACGCATATGGCAGCGGCGCGGGCAGCCACAGGCGCACGAGCACCAGCCATCCGGCGAGACACAGCCAAAGGGGGGAAATCCTTCCGCGAAAAACCCGGCGCAGCCCCAGAATCACCATGGCAAGTACTGCCGCCGCCAGGGAGTTTTGCCACGTCCACAACGCCGCCTGCTGGAGCCAGGTGCTCATGACTTGCCTCCTTTGCCCAGGATGCGTTTCAGTTCCGCGATCTCCTCCGGGGTCAGCCGCTCCTGCTCCACGAAGGCCGCCACCATGGGAGCCACGCCTCCGCCAAACACACGATCGAGAAAAGACCGGCTCTCCGCGAGCTGACACTCCCGTTCAGTGACCAGCGGACGGAAAACAAACTCGCGTCCATTCTTCTCATAGTCCAGCGCGCCCTTATCCGTAAGGCGGCGCAGCAGGGTGTGGATGGTTTTCGGCTTCCAGTGCATGGCCCCCTCCAGTGCCTGCACCACATCATTCGCGGTCGCCGTCCCCCGCTCCCACAGGATTCGCATGACCGTCCACTCGGCTTCGGTGATAGAGGGCAACGGAACGGAAGGCCTGGATTTCTTACGCATGTAGGACATATGTCTTACGGACGTAGGAGATGCAAGGAAAAGTTTGCGCTGCGCGCAAAATGACGAAATCAGAAATCAGAATGACGAATCACCGGGTTCGGTTGTCCGTCATTCCTTCGGGATTCGGATTTCTGGTTTCGTCATTTCGAAACCTCCACTTCCACCCCTTCCCCGACCCTCTCAAACAAATCCACCACATCCGCATTCGTGAGGCGGATGCAGCCGTGGCTGGCGGGGGTGCCGATGAGCTCCTCCTGATTCGTGCCGTGGATATAGATGTAACGGTCTTTCGTATTGGCGTTGTGTTCCTCCAAGCCATCGAGCCACAGAATCCGGGTGAGCACATGGTCGCTTTCGGAGGGTCCACCGTCCCACACG
>DATAIE010000499.1:0-5848 GCA_036262875.1 Verrucomicrobiales bacterium | reverse complement strand
AATGCTGCGTGATGGCTCTCGCCTCGTTCGCTTTCCTTGATTTCCACCCCGGCTCCGCGCCGCCTTCGCCCTCTTATCTTCGGCTCGACGGAGTCTCGCCCCACCAAAAATAAGCTCCGCGCCTGCCTGAGGTTATCCTTTTCTCTATATCTATTCTCTCCATAGCAGGTCATGCATCGTGCCCTGCCAGCGCCATTCGTCGGCGTTTTCGATCAATCCCGCCGGACTGGATTCTGGCGCACGTAGTTCCATTTCTCCGCATAACTCTCAGCGCTCCGGAGCCGGTGGTGCCAGCCGCGGGATTGGAAGGTTCCGCCGGACGGTCCGTGCAGCCTGCGGAAGCAGCGCTTCCAATAAGTGATCCACTGTTCGATCGAAAAACCCGGTCTCACTGGCGCGCAAAAGAGATGCAGGTGATCCGGCATCAGGAGGTAATAGCCGACAGACCATGCATCTGCATGTCTCCACGCCCCAGTGAGGGAGTGCTGAACCTCATTATTCGCCAGCCATGGGGAACGTCCGGAAGTATGAACCGTCAGGAAAACAATCGTGGGTTGGTCCGGGTCGTATAATACTCCCGGACTGGGATTTTGACGGCCCGCATTGGACATGCAGGAAGCTTCAGAGTGCGTCTTATTGAAAGGAATCACCGCCAAAGATCCTTGCGGGAGTCATTGACGTCCTCAACCCGCTCCCTCATCATTGATTTCATGTCCCCGTCTTCCTATCGAGTTACGATTGTCGCAAGCCTTGCGGCTGTGGTCACGGCCTTTGTCGCCGGCCGATGGAGTGTGAGCCAGCCGGAGGAGGGGACGGGTCGTTCAGGGACGACGAGAGCGGTGCGCAATACGGGAAATACTCCGTCCTCTGCGGGGTCGAAAGCAGCGTCTGCCAGGCCGGCGGCAGCAACTGCGCTGACGGAAGCCATTCCGTCAAAGGAGCGCCTCACCCCGCTGCTCAAGGAACGAAACCGGCTGAAGCGATTAAAGAGCGTTTTGGAATGGGCGGAGTCGATTGATGAAAAGAACTGGCGGGATGCGCTGGCTGTCTGGCTTCGCTCCGGAGCCAGTTCAGGTTTTGGCCGGGACATCGAAGCCCGGGTAGTGTTTGAGCGTATCGGAGCCGTGGGCGGAGCGGAGGCGATTGCGGCCATCGAGGATTCCGACCGGAGCGGAAAAGCGGTTACCTGGCGGCTTCGCCAAACGGTGGCGGGATGGGCGTCCGCTCATCCGCAGGAAGCGATGGACTCGTATTTGCAGGGAGGAGCCCAGCCCGGAGAATTGCGGGGCGGGCTGATGGAGGGGCTGGCGCAATCAGACCTCAATCTCGCGCGTCAGCTCAGTGAGCAGGTGCAGGAAGGCTGGCGGGATGAACACATCCGCGGGATCATTGAAAACATGGAGCGCAATGGTGAGGGAGAACAGGCGGTGCGGGCGTGGATCGATCAAAGCCAAAGCGAAAACAAGAATCCGGAATACACCGGACAGATCATCACGACGTACGTGGAGCGCGAACTGGAACTCATGCAGGCCGGGGCGGGGGATGCCAGCGTCTTTGACTGGTTGTCTGCACGGACTTCATTTCCCGGGGACTCCTTTGAAGTGCTGGGCACCGCCGCCGTCACTCTGGCTCATTCGCATCCGGAGGAAGCAGTCAACTGGCTTTCCGGATTGAAGGCGGGAGCGATGTCACCGGAGGGAATAGAGGAAGCCGTGACGGGGGTCGTGCTGGAGTGGCAATCCATGGCACCGGGTGGAGCAGACGCGTGGTTGAAGGCCAATCCGTCGCATCCGATGCACACGGCCGTGGAAAACGCGCGCTCGAGGATTCAGCTTGTTCCTGAGCAGTGAGACTCCGGCACCGGTTATGAAGCGCCGCACGTTTCTCGCCACCGCTGCTTTCGGTCTCGCCGCGGGGCGGGCGCAAAATGTGGTGGAGGGGCAACCCGCAGGCCCCGTTGGAAAATCGCAGGCATTGCCTGACAATCTTGTTGAGTCGCTGCTTGTCCAGCGACCGTCGTTCAAGCCCGCGGCACCATGGCAGCGGGCCGTGGACGAGTGGCTCAAAGGCCATCCATGGCGACCGTTTCAGCATACGCTGGGGATCAGCGGACAGGAGCGGTACTTTGATCACGCGGCGGACGTGTTCTTCGCCTTAAGTCTTGTGAAACCGGACAAACCGGAGACCACGCAGATGATCCGGGCGGCTTTGCTGCCGTGGCTGGAGACGTTCTCTCCTTTTGCGCTGACCGGTCTCCCTGCCGCCGCAGGCACCCCGCGCGAACCCTGGCAGGTGCCGGAGGCGCTGCTTTACACTGCTCCGCGGACTGCACGGGACCTTTTCGGTGTTTATGCTCTCTGGCTCTTCCGCGAGCGGTTTGGCATCGACGAAGCCGCCTGGGCGAAGATCGTCCCGGCTCTTCATGAACGCGTGGGCAAGGCCCTTCCGGCGATGAAAGACTTCGATCCTGCGGCCACCGGCAAGGCGGCGACTGGCGTGCGGGACTTGAATGGAAACATCGCCGGCCTCCTCGCCTTTCTTCGACTGTGCCCGGACAGTTCGTTACTCCCGGCGGTGCGCACCCGGTTGCGTGGATTTCTTCAGCAGCGGGTGGACCACGAAGTCTTGAATCCGCAGGTGTGGACCCCATCGGACCTTTCCACGAAATCGCTGCACACCTTCATGCTTCCGCGATGGCAGAATCTGGTGCCGGAACTGGGCACCGTCCTCGCCAAATACACGGGCGGCCTCGCCGGACAGCGGGTGCGCCTCGTGCGTGAGTCCATGCCGGCATGGTGGATGGCGCGCGGTGACCGTTTGAGCGGTGGTGAAAACTACACGTCTCCGCTGCATGTCAGCCGCGCGATTTTCAGTGCGGCGGCCCTGATCGAACAGCTTTCGCCGGCCAGCCTTACGCCGATGCTCGATGTTCCGTGGTGCCGGGGAGATCTCTCGTGGATGGAGCGGGCGGCGTTTTGCGGAGGCCCCCTTTGAACGAAGAAAGGACGCTGCTGTCTCAGCGCGCCTGCGTGGCACCATCCGCGAAAATCCCTCTTGGCGGGCTTCGCGGGACTATGTCATACGTGACCTTTCCCTCTCTCCGCGCAGCCCCGTTCATTTTTCCATACCCATGATCCCTCGATTCCGACTTCTCCTTCTCACTCTCGCCACCACCGCCGCTCTGTCCGGCAGTGCGCTCACGGCGGCGGCTCAGACGCAGGAACCCGATTCTCATCCCGCCTGCAAAGTCGTGCGGGAATACCTGAGCATGATCCTCACCCGCCAGTATAACAAGAGTGCCGACATCATGGATGAAAAGGCCCTCGCTTCGCTCCAGGCGGACTACGTGGACCGGGTCAAGCACGCCCCCACGATGGACGACGAGGACGCGATGATCAAACGCCTGGGCAAATCCACGATCGAAGAAGTGGCTAAAATGAAACCGCGGGAGTTCTACACCGCCTACAATGTGGGACTTCAGCGGGAGCACGAGGTGCCGGAGGATGTGCTGGCCATCGTGCGGAAAACGCTCTCTTTCAAGGTCCTGAGCGTGGCTCTGGAGGATGAGCGGACCGCACACGTGCTGGTGCGGACCAAACACTCCAACGGCAAGGTCATCTTTGAAAGTCTCGACCTGATTTCTCTGGTGAAGAACGGTGACAAATGGCAAATCGCTCCCAATCAACAGGCCCCCAAAGTAACTCCCGTCGATGAAAACGGGGACCCCGTCAAAGCAGTCGATCCGGTGAAGAAGCCCTCCGCTGACCCCGTCAAGAAACCCGCCGGCGATCCT
Source organism: Verrucomicrobiales bacterium (assembly GCA_036262875.1). GTDB lineage: Bacteria > Verrucomicrobiota > Verrucomicrobiia > Verrucomicrobiales > V1-33 > V1-33. The sequence continues at coordinate 2,055 of DATAIE010000499.1, read as the reverse complement.
GTGAAGCCGGCGACTCCGCCTAAAACGAACGGTCCGAAACGCAAACCCAACTGAGAGCAGCGCGGCAAGGCATCCACGGAATGAAAACAGTCAATATTGGAATCATCGGCGGCGGACTCATGGGCCGGGAAGTGGCGAGCGCTTTTGCCCGCTGGTGCGCATTGAAGGATATGCCGGTGCATCCGGTCCTGGCAGGTGTCGCGGACGTCAGCCCGGCTGTAATGGAGTGGTTTCGGGGGATTCCTTCGGCCACGCTGCTAACCACCGACTACCATGAACTGCTGGCCAGTCCCGGCATCGATGTCGTGTATGTCGCCGTGCCGCACCATCTGCATGAGAAGATCTATCTGGATGTGCTCGCGGCGGGTAAAGACCTGTTCGCGGAGAAGCCGTTTGGAATCGACCTCGCGGCGGCGCAGCGGATTTTCAACGCTTCCGAGTCCAGCGGACGGTTTGTCCGCTGCAGCAGTGAATTCCCTTATTTCCCCGGGGCTCAGCGCGTGTTCAAAGCCTGTCAGGAGAACAGTATGGGCCGCCTCATGGATATCCGCAGCGGGTTCCACCACAGCAGTGATCTGGATCCCTCCAAGCAGGCAAACTGGAAGCGCTTCAGCAGCATTTGCGGGGAGGTGGGAGTCCTTGGAGACCTTGGCATGCATACCCTGCATGTGCCGCTGCGCCTCGGCTGGAAGCCGCAGAGCGTCTATGCCCAACTGCAAAAGGGCTATCCGCAGCGGCCGGGTGCCGACGGTTCCCTGACAAATTGTGACACTTGGGACAACGCCATGCTGCACACTTGGATCGGGCACGACGGACAGCAGGTGCCGATGCGCCTGGAAATGAAACGCATGGCCGCGGGGGCGACGAATACATGGTTCCTCGAAGTGCTCGGCACTGACGGAGGCGTTCGCTATTCCACGGCGGAGCCAAAGACTCTCCACACTTTCCGCCGGGCTGCCAAAGAACAGATTTGGGAGCGGACGGACCTCGGGTTTGAGATGGCTTTCCCGGTCATCACCGGGGGCATTTTCGAACCTGGATTTCCGGACGTGATGCAGCAGATGTGGGCTGCCTATCTGCTGGAGCGGGAGGGCCTGCTCGCCGGCCGGTTCGGTTGCGTGACTCCCCGCGAGGCACTGTCCTCACACGAAGTATTTGCCGCCGCTCTCGCTTCCCAGGAGGGGAATCGGGTTTCCGTGGTCGCGTCCTGACTCACCGGCTTATGCGTGCCCGTCTCGTCAAAGAGTTTACGTTCGAAGCGGCCCAGACGCTTCCTCATGCCCCGGCGGGACATAAGTGCCGGCTCATGCATGGTCACAGTTTCAAAGTGGAAATCCACGTGGACGGCGAGGTCGATCCGGCCACCGGCTGGGTTTACGATCATGCGGATATCAGCCGCGCCATGAAGCCGCTGCTCGACCGGCTGGACCATTCCTATGTGAACGAAATCGAAGGATTGGAGAACCCGACGATCGAAATCATGTGTGCGTGGTTTTGGCAAAAACTCTCACCGCAGCTTCCGGGGTTGAGCGAAATCGTGCTCCACGAAACTCCCACGGCGCGCTGCATCTTCCGCGGGGAATTTTGAGGCGGGGAGAAGGTCCCTGTGCGCATCATGAGACACGCACAGGGAGTTCCAACCTGACAGTTAGAGGTCTTCGAGGATTTTCTCGACTTCCTGGCGGGTCTTGCCGAGTTTCTTTTGGAGACGGCCGTAGAGTTCGTCCTCTTTGCCTTCGGCGTAGAGCACGTCGTCATCGGTGAGATCGGCATATTTTTGTTTCAGCTTGCCTTTGGCTTCGTTCCACGTGCCTTTGATCTTCAGCTTGTTCGCTTTGTAATCGGTGGCATCCGCCGCTTTATCTTTCGCGCGCTCGCGCTCGCTCTTATCACAACTGGATAGAGAGAGGGCGAGGAAGGGGACGATGAGGAGTAGAGTTTTCATTGGGTGTGGGGGTGTTTTTGCGGGGACCCGTTTCTATCCGCTGCAAGTCGTTCGCCCACCCCCACGCACCCGGAAACGGTCGTTTCCGCAGCATGCAAATTGCAGTAATT
>DATAIE010000498.1:0-8921 GCA_036262875.1 Verrucomicrobiales bacterium | reverse complement strand
CACCAACCTCGGAATGATCTTCCCCGGCTTGAACGTGCCGCAAGGGGCGTCCGGATGGCAGGCCCTCGGCGTGTTCGGCGAACTCACCGCGGACCTCGATTTCGCGAAGGGGAAAAAGGATGGCAACGGGGTGGGCAGAACCCGTGGTTTTGGAGGCGGCATGGCCAATGGACCAGCGTCGCTTTCCTCCGCCAGAAGAGAGGCGTCCGATGCCTTGATGGCGGAGCCGATGACTGCCGCCGCGATGCCGGCAAAGCCGGGCGCGGCCAAGGCAGCCGCAGACGAGAGCGGAACCGGAGGAGCGCCCGAAGGACCGGGTCAGGCAGTCATGATCCGCTCCGACTTCGCTGACAGCGCGTTCTGGACGCAGTCTCTCGAAACAAACAAAGACGGCATTGCGGAAATTGAGGTTCCCCTGCCGGACAACCTGACCACCTGGAAAATCAAAGCCTGGGCCATGGGGCACGGCACGAAGGTGGGCGAAGCGCAGGCCGAGATCATCACGAGCAAGGACTTGATCATCCGCCTCCAGGCCCCGCGCTTCTTTGTGGAAAAGGACGAGGTCACTCTCAGCGCCAACGTCCACAACTACCTCGATTCCAAAAAGGATGTGAAGGTTTCCCTGGAGCTCGACGGCGGTTGTCTCGAAGCCCTTCCCGGACAGGAACTGACGAAGACGGTCAGCCTCGATACAAAGAAGGAGCAGCGCGTGGACTGGCGCGTGAAAGCCGCGAAGGAAGGCACCGCCGTGGTACGCATGAAGGCCATCACCGACAGCGACAGCGACGCCATGCAGATGAGCTTCCCCGTGAAAGTCCACGGGATGCTGAAGACTGAGAGCTGGAGCGCTGCCATCCGTCCCGAAGGCAGCGAGGCAAAGATCGCCTTCACTGTTCCCAACGAACGCCGTCCGGAGCAGTCGAAACTCGAGGTGCGCTACTCCCCTTCCCTCGCCACGGCCATGGTGGATGCGCTGCCCTATCTGGTGGACTATCCCTATGGCTGCACCGAGCAGACGCTGAATCGTTTTGTGCCCGCGGTCATCGCACGGAAGACCCTGCTCGATATGGGCGTGAGCCTCGCCGACGTGAAGAAGAAGCGCACCAACCTCAATGCGCAGGAAATCGGAGACCCGCAGAAGCGGGCGGATCAGTGGAAGGAACTCCGCTGGTCAGACAAAAATCCCGTCTTCGATGAAGAGGAGCACGTGCGCATCGTGAAGGTCGGCATCGAGCGGATCACGAGCATGCAAAACCGCGATGGCGGCTGGGGCTGGTTCAGCGGCGACCGTGAGTATTCCTATCCGCACACCACCGCGGTGGTGCTGCACGGCCTGCAAGTCGCGCAGGCCGCCGGGCTCGCCATCGTGCCGGGCGTCGTCCAGAACGGGGTCAACTGGCTCAAGGGATACGAAGCCGAACAGGTCCGCCTCCTTCAGAGAGCTCCTTCAAAGAAGGAGCCGTGGAAGGACACCGCCGACAATACCGATGCCCTCGTGCGCATGGTGCTGGCGGAAAGCGGTGTGAAGAACGACACGATGACGGACTTCCTCTACCGGGACCGCAACGGGCTCTCCGTTTATGCCAAGGCCGTCTTCGGGCTCGCGCTCGACACGGAAAAGAAAACGGAGAAGCGCGACATGCTGCTCCAGAACATCGAGCAGTTCCTCGTGAAGGACGACGAAAACCAAACCGCCCGCCTCGATCTCCGGAACGGGAGCTACTGGTGGTGGTGGTACGGCAGCGAAATCGAAGCCAACGCATTCTACCTGAAACTCCTCTCCCGGGTGAAACCGAAGAGCCCGGAGGCGTCCGGCCTCGTGAAGTTCCTGCTCAACAACCGCAAGAACTCCACCTGGTGGAACAGCACCCGCGACACCGCCTACTGCATCGAGGCGATGGCCGACTACATCAAGGCCACCGGCGAAAACGCGCCCGATATGCAGGTGGAGGTGCTCGTGGACGGCCAGGTAAAGAAGACGGTCACCATCAACAAAGAAAACCTCTTCAGCTTCGACGGCACTCTGCTGATGGAGGGCAAGGACGTCACCGCCGGCAAGCATGAGCTGACGATCCGCCGCAAAGGCAGCGGGCCGCTGTATGCAAACGTCTACCTGACGAACTTCACCCTCGAAGACCGCATCACCCGCGCGGGCCTCGAAGTGAAAGTGAACCGCAAATACTTCCGCCTCATCCAGCGGAAGGATGCCACCGTCCTCGTCTCCGGCTCCAGCGGACAGGCCCTCAATCAAAAGGTGCTGAAATACGACCGCGTGGAAATCAAAGACGGCGAAACCATCAAGAGCGGCGACCTCGTGGAAGTGGAACTCACCCTCGAAAGCAAAAACGACTACGAATACCTGCTCTTCGAAGACATGAAGGCCGCGGGCTTCGAGCCCGATGACGTCCGCAGCGGCTACACCTGGGAAGGTCTGAGCGCCTACCGCGAGTTCCATGATGACCGCGTCTGCTTCTTCCTGCGCGCCCTGCCGCTCGGAAAGCACAGCCTGTCCTACCGCATCCGCGCGGAAATCCCCGGTAAGTTCAGCGCCCTGCCCGCCAAAGCCGCCGCCATGTATGCGCCGGAACTGAGGGGGAACAGCGATGAGATGAAGCTGGGCGTGGAGGATTAAGAAAGCGGCTTTGCCGCAATGACGAAACCAGAAATCAGAATCCCGAAAGAATGACGAACGAGCGGTCAGTGATCACTCGTTCGTCATTTCTTTCGGATTTCTGATTTCGCGCTTCGTCATTCCGCGGCACGCGGCCCCTTCACCTTCAGCGCCGCAAACCCCGGCGTCTCGCGCACCGTCAGCGTCCCGTCTTTTTCCCGCCGCACCACCCGGGCCTGCAGGTCCGGGTAGTGCTTTTTCATATATTCCATGCTCTTTTCCGGCCCCATGACGCAGAGCGCTGTATCCAGCCAGTCTGCGAGTGTGGCGCTGGGGGCCACCACCGTGGCCTGGGTGGAGTCCACCATTCCCAGGCCGGTGGCTTTGTCGATGATGTGGCTGTAGCGTTTGCCTTCGATTTCCACGAACTGGTTGAGATCACCGGACGTGTCCACACAGGCATTTTCCACGTGAAGAATCACTTCCGGATCGTCCTCACCCGTGGAGGCGATCTGCACGTTCCAGCCATCCCGCCCCGGCGGACGGCCGCTGACGAGGGGGCTGCCGCAGTCGATGAGCGCACTGGCAATGTTGAACTTCCCGCGGAGCACCTTCATCGCCTCATCCTGGGCAAATCCCTTCGCGATGCCGCCCGCGTCGAGCTTCATTCCTGGCTTTTTCAAAAGCGCGGTTTGGGCCTTCCGGTCGAGCACCAGAGATTCCCAGCCGGTGGCCTCGCGGGCCGCCTTCAGGGCCTCCGCATCCGGGAGCCGGCGGGTCTTTTTTGCGGTGCGCCATAATTGAACGCAAGGGCCGATGGTGATGTCAAAAAGGCCGCTGCTCTCCGCGGCCGCCTGTTGAGAGAGGTCCAGGATCGTCATCAGGTCCCCTTTGACGGTTACAGCCTGTCCGGTGCCGGCGGTCGCGGAAAGGCGGCTCAGTTCGCTTTCGGGGAGATAGTCGCTGAGAATGCGATTGAGCTCATCCACCCGGGCAAACGCCGCGTCCGACGCCTCTTTGGCCGTTTTTTCGTCCGGGGCATACAGTTTGATCGTCCAGATGGTTCCCATGGCCGGGTGGCGGAACGTAAAGCTGTCGTCCGCCCGCAGGACCGCAGGCGAAAGGAGGGCGAGGAGGAGGAAAAACCGGCGCATGGTGGATTTTGGAAGGCTGCAAAAGGGACTGAACACTGAAATCCCCGGGGGCGCCCGTACTTTCATTCCCGATCCCGGGAGCCGCCCCTTCCAATTCCCCCGCGTAAAGCATTGCGCTCCTTACCGGCAGGTGCATAATCCGCGCCCGGCTGACAGCCTGAAAATCAACCGCAATGAACGGATGCGGGGCTGCCGGTGTCTTTTTCCGTTCGATTTTTACTCCTACACACTACCCTCATGGCTTCACAGGAAACCGCAGCAACCGCCCGGGAACTCGACGGCGGCATGATGATTCGCCGGGCGCTCTTTCTTCTCCTTCTCATCGGAGTGACCTATTATTATCTGGGCATCGATTTCCGGGGGCTTTCCCATCCGAAGGGCATGGACCAGGCGCAAATCGCCCGCCAGATCGCCGATGGCAAGTCGTTCACCACCCGCTGCATCCGGCCCATCTGTTACGCCCAGGTCGAGAAGAAGTTCAAAGCGGACGATCCCTCCTATGCCCCCTCGTTCGCCGGCGGCATTCCGGATACCTACCATTCCCCGCTCAATCCGATTCTGAATTCCATCGTGCTCAGCATGGCCAAGACCACCTGGGAATTCGAGCCAAAGCAGATTCTCTACACCCCGGATGTCATCATTACCGGCGTCAGCATGGTCCTGCTGCTGGCGTCCATCGGCGTGAGCTATCTGCTCATCACGCGGATATTCGACCCGCGCATCGGAGGGGTCACGGCGCTGCTCATGCTGTTGTGTGAATCCCTGTGGCACTACTCGCAGTCGGGGCTGCCGCAGATGCTCATGCTCTTCCTGTTCTCGTTTGCCATCTACTTCCTGTACAAGGCGATCGAGAATTCCCAGGCCGGGAAGCCCGTGTACCTGTGGCTGGGACTCACGGGAGGCTTCATGGGCCTGCTGGCACTGGCGCACTGGATGGCCATCTGGCCGTTCCTGGGGCTGGTGCTCTTCGCCGGGTTTTATTTCAACCCCCGCGGGGTGCAACTGCTGATGCTCGTGGGCATCTTCCTGCTCATCACCATTTGGTGGCCGCTCTTCAATAACATGAAGTTCAGCGGCAATCCCCTCGGCGCCGGCCTCTACCTGTTCTATGCAGGCAATGCCTCGGTGGCCACGGAGGACGGCCTGATGCGGGACCTGGAGCAAACCTCCGGAGCGCTCGATCTGAACGGGCTGCCGAGCAAAATGATGCTCAACTCCATCACGCAAATCGGCGACCTCTACAATTATCTGGGCGCAGTGGTGGTGGCCCCGCTCTTCTTTCTCGCGCTGCTCCATCCGTTCCGGCGAAAAGAGATTGCCGACTTCCGATGGTGTATTCTCGCCATGTGGATCTTCGCGGTGATCGGGATGACCATCTACGGCCTGCATCCGTACCGGGAGGACAATACGGATCCGAACAATCTGCACATCATATTCCTGCCGGTGATGACGGGGTACGGCCTCGCCTTCCTCTCCGTGCTCTGGAACCGGTTGAATCTGCCGCTGCACATTCCGGTGGTGCGCAACGGCCACTTCATTCTCGCCATCTTCATCAGCGCTCTGCCCACCCTGCTCAAAGCGCCCACGCGCATCTCGCAGTCCCTGGCGCGCAATGATTACTTCAAGGTCAACTACCCCTATTACATTCCCAGCGCGCTGGCGTCCTACGGCAGCATGGTGAAGGAAAACGAAGCGATCGTGACGGACATCCCGTGGGCGGTGGCATGGTATGCCAACCGCGCCGCAATCTGGATTCCGCGCGACCGCAAGCAGCTCGATTCTCTGCGGGAAGTGGGCAAGGAACACGGCCAGCCCGTCACGGGTCTGCTGCTCAGCCAGTACTGGCTGGAGGCTCCGATCAATCAAGTCTCGGACAAACGGTCGCCGTATTACGAATGGAAGGATTACATCCTGCTCGGCCCCATGATGCGTCTCGGCCCGCCGCAGACGGTCAACTTTGAAGAAGCCCGCCGACGTGACTCGGTGCGCGCCGAAACCCTGAAGACCCTCATGGTGGACATGCCGCTGAAATACCCGGTATCGGCGGAAAATGCGGTCTATCTCTTCTTCACGGACCAGCCCGTCGTGCAGAACGACAACGAAAAAGCCGGCGCCGCCACCCGCTAGCGCTGCGCCGCGCCTCACCCCCCATGGCCCGGCGTCACATTGAGAAAGTGGAGGCGCACGCCAACCGTGTGCTGGCGCCCGCCCATGACCAGAACGCCAGCCCGGCGGATCTGATCAAGCTGTACAAAAGCTTCCTGAAGAAAGAGGAGTACCGGATCAAGCTCCAGCACTACGCCGGTCTCAGCGGCACGGAGGTCTGCCGCCAGCGCAGCAGCCTGCTCGACGTGGTGCTGCGGAATCTCTTTGACCGCGCCCTCCAGGAATCCCACGCCGCCGCCCGGGTGGCCCTCGTGGCCAGCGGCGGGTACGGCCGGGGCATTCTCAATCCCGGCAGTGATGTGGACATTCAGTTCCTCCATCCCGAGCGCGGCGGACGCGATCTTTCCGCAAAGACCCGGGAGGTGATCGAAAAGGTGCTCTACATGCTGTGGGATGTGGGATTCAAAGTCGGCTACGGGGTGCGCTCGCTGAAAGAGACGTTTCAGTTCGCTCAGAAGGACCATCCCACGATGTGCGCCCTCATCGAGTCGCGGTTCATCACCGGCGACCGGGCGCTCTTCGATGAGTTTGAAGACAACTTCCAGCGCCAGTGCGTCACGGGCCGTGAAAAGGAGTTTTTGCTCACGCGCGCCAGGGATCTCCGGGACCGGCACGCGAAGGCCTCGAACACGGTGCACCTTCAGGAGCCCAACGTGAAGAGCGGCTGCGGCGGGCTGCGGGACTATCACAATATGGTGTGGGTCAGCTATGTGAAGCTGGGAATCCGCGACCTGGACCAACTCGTGCGGCGGCGCATTTTCTCGGAAACCGCCGGCCAGGAAATCCAAAAGGCTCACGATTTCCTGCTCCGCGTGCGCAATGACATGCACTACGCGGAAAAGAGCGCCGCGGATCTGCTCACCCTCCGTCTGCAGGGAGTGGTGGCCACCAATCTCGGCTACGAAGGCCGGCGCATGGTGCAGCGCACGGAGGACTTCATGCGCGACTATTACAATCACTCGCGCCATCTTTATCAGCACAACCTCTCGCTGATGGAGCGCTTCGAGCTGGAGCAGGAGGAGAAAAAGCCGGGAATCTTCAGCTTTCTGGCGGTGCAAAAGAAGAACAAGAGCGAGGTCTTCGACGGCTTCCACACACGGGACGGCTTCATCTTTCCCAACGACGCGGATATCTTCAAGGAGGACTCCGGACGCCTCATCCGTCTCTTCCATCAAACGCAACTGCGGCAGCTCAAGCTCAGCCCGCAGATCCGACGGCTGGTGAAGGAAAACTACGCCCTCATCAACCGCACCTTCCGCTACAAGAAAACGAACCGCGAAACCTGGGAGGCCATCCTGAGCCGCAAAGGCGAGGTGGGTGCCGCCCTGCGGCAGATGCACCGCGTGGGATTTCTCGGCCGTTACATTCCGGAATTCGCACCGCTCACGGACCTCGTGCAGCATGAGTTTTTCCACCGTTACACCGCGGACGAGCACACGCTCAAGTGCCTGGAGCGTCTCGACGAACTCAGCGACACGCGCGACCCGAAACTGGCCTTTCACCAGCGGCTCTTCCATGAACTGGAGGACCCCTTCATCCTCTACCTCGCGCTGCTCATGCACGATACCGGGCGCGCGGAGGGCGTGAAGCACCACTCCTATGCGAGCACCGAACTGACGGACGGCGTCTGCCGCCGTTTGCAAATTCAGGACAAACGCCGCCAGACGCTTCTCTTCCTCGTCGACAATCACCTGCTGCTCTGGCACACGGCTACGACCCGCAATCTGGACGACCCGGAGGTCATCGCCGGGTTTGCCCGCATCGTCCGCAGCCGCGAGTGGCTGGAGGCCCTCTATCTGCACACCTGTGCCGACAGCAGGGCTACGAACGAAACCGGATGGACAGACTGGAAGGAGAGTCTGGTGCGTCAGCTCTATCATGCCACGCTGGCCTATCTGGAGGGGCAGGAAGCCTTCCAGAGCCACATGAACATCCCGCTGGATAAGCTGCGCAAGTCGGTGACCTCCGAACTGGACGACAGCTACGGAGCGGAAATCGAAGCCCACCTCACCGGCATGCCGCCGCGTTACTTCAACTTCCGCGGAGCGGCGGACCTCACGCTGCACATCCGCACGTGCCGGCAGTTTTTCCGCCAGATCCGCAAGGACGACGCCGGCAGTTGCCTGCGCCCGGTGCTGCGCTGGGTGGCGCATCCGGAACAGGGAAACAGCGAAGTCATTCTCATCTCGTGGGACCGCCATCTGCTCCTGGCCAAGGCCGCCGGCGCCCTCGCTGCCAATGGACTCAACATCCTGAGCGCCGACCTCTTCCTGCGGGAGGACGGCATGATCATCGACCTCTTTCGCGTGTGCACCACCAGCCTCACGCCCGTTACCTCGGAAAAGACCATCGGCAGCGTAAATGAACTTCTGGCGCGCGCCTGCACGGGCGAGGAAATCGACTTTGCAAGCCTCATCCGCGGGCAGGACAGCAACGGCAGCACCACTCCCCTGCCCGGCTGGCAGGATGAATTCCCCGTTTTTGCCGGCGTCCACAACGAGCCAAAACGCGATTACACCACCGTGGAAATCCAGGCGGTGGACCGCATCGGCCTGCTCTACGCCATCTTCAACGCCATCGGCAGCCTCGGCCTCGAAATCACTCACGCCCGCGTCAACACCGAGAAAGGTGCCGCCGTCGACTCCTTTTGCGTCACGGATGTCCTCGGGAAAAAAATCACGGACCCGGCGATGCTCACCGCGCTGAGACTGGAAGTGGGAAAGGCAGCGGGCATTCCGCAGAAGTAGACGGGCCTTGCACCGGCACACGTGCCCCGTCGTTGCGTGACTGGGAGCGCTGCTCTTTCACCCTCACAATTTCCCTGTCGTCACGGTGAATTCCATCTCCACTCCCTGCCGGATGATTTTCACCTTCACAGCTGTGCCCGGGGGCGGCGGCTTCTGCTCCTTTTCGTCCTCCTTTCCCTTTTCTTTTTTCTCCCTGACGTCCTGCCCGTCCAGGCTGACAATCACATCGCCCGCTTTGATTCC
>DATAIE010000497.1:0-1963 GCA_036262875.1 Verrucomicrobiales bacterium | reverse complement strand
ATTTTCACCTTCCCGGAGGCCCCACTTTAGATGCGTTGTACGGGCGGAAGGCGTGCCGCCTCAGTCAAAGGACGTAATTGTGCAATCCGGGCTTAGAGTGATTCCTCCCGATTCCGACTCGTGGAGTCTTTCCCGTCTCCGCTGGTTGAACTCCACCACTGCCGTGGACGAAGAGCCGGCGAAAGGCTACACGCCGCTCAAAGTGTCAGGAAAGACGATTTCCTGCCTCGGGCGAGAACTGGAACTCGGCGACGATGGCCTGCCGAAACAGATCCGCAGTTACTTCAATAAGGCGGTCACCAAAGTCATGGAGAAACCCACTCTGGAGTTGCTCCACGGGAACCTGGAATTCCTTGTCCATCCGGAACGCACCGCCGATGTCGTTGCCCTCAAAGGCGAGGGATTCACGTTCACCAAACAGGCACCGGGAGTCGTCGAATGGAAAGCAAATCTGGCGGGAGGCGGGACGCGGGCGTTTCTCACCGGCAGTATGGAGTTCGATGGTTCTGTGCATTATCGTGTTACCCTGGAGGCCTCAGAGCAGCCTGTGTCCCTGGGCCGGGCCGGTTTGATGATCACCCGCAGCGAAGCCTCCACTCCCTGCATCCTCGGTCTCCAGCAGGAAAGCGGCGAGACCCCTTCCAGGATGAGCTGGAAATGGGATACGGCTAACAAAAATCAGGACAGCGTGTGGCTGGGGGCTGTAAACGGCGGACTGCGCGTGCAGTTGAGAGCGGAGAACTACATCCGGCCCAGCGTGAACATTCACTACAAACGGCGTCCACTGAACAACCCGCCCTCATGGAACGCCGGGGATCAGGGGACGATTGAACTGTATCCTGCGCCCGGTGGAGACCGGTGCCTCTCCTGCATGAGCGGGCCACTCACCCTCGAACCCGCAAAGCCCCTGCACTTTGACTTCGATCTCCTCATCACGCCCTTCCACACGCTGCGAACCAAAGAGCAGTGGAGCGAGCGCTACTATCACACCGGAGGAGTGCCCGCGGACATCAACAAATATCTCGACAGTGCGAAATCCGCCGGAGCGAATGTGGTGAACATCCACCAGGGCAACGCGCTGAATCCTTACATCAACTACCCGTTCCTCACCTGGGAGAAACTGCGCGACTTCAGCAAGGCGGCGCACGATCGCGGGATCCGGACGAAATACTACTATACGGTGAGGGAGCTTTCCAACTGGTGCCCGGAACTCTTTGCCTTTCGCAGCATGGGCGACGAAATCCTGATGTCAGGAAAAGGCGGCGGCCATCCCTGGGGAGAGGAACACCTCGGCGGAAACTACTGGCAGGCATGGTATGAACCGGGCGTGCAGGACGTGAGTTTCCTGACACAGCCGATGAGCCGGTTTCACAACTATTACATCGAGGGATTGCGCTGGCTCTGCGAGAATGCGGGCTGCGACGGCATCTATCTGGACGATATCGCTTATGACCGCAGTATCATGCTGCGTGCGCGCAAGGTGCTCGACCGCTACTGCCCGCGCGGCGGTCTCATCGATCTGCATTCGTGGAATGAATTTCACGACGGCGGGGCCTGGGCACACTGTGCCAACATTTTCATGGATTCGCTGCCGTTCGTGGACCGCATGTGGTTTGGTGAGGGCCATCACTACACGGGACCGCCGCCGGAGCATTTCCTGGTGGAGATCAGCGGGGTTCCTTTCGGACTCATGGGCGAGATGCTGGAGGGCGGTGGCAATCCGTGGCTGGGGCTCGTACACGGGATTACCGGACGGCTCGGCTGGGGCGGAAATCCGCGCGGCGTCTGGAAGCTGTGGGACGACTTCGGTGTCCAGGACGCGGAGTTTATCGGCTGGTGGGCCGGAGACGAAAATCCCGTGCGGCCCAATGCTGCCGAAGTGAAGGCTACCGTCTGGAAAAAGAACGGCTCCACCCTGCTCGCTCTGGCCAATTTTTCAAAGACGGCGCAGCGTAACGCTCTG
>DATAIE010000496.1:0-2667 GCA_036262875.1 Verrucomicrobiales bacterium | reverse complement strand
CCAAAGTGTTTTCGGCATTCTATACGGTGCCCGTTCCAAAGGTTGACGGATTGAGCCTGACCTTCAGTGGCACGAAGCAGGACAGTGATATCAACACCCTCGGCGGAGCCGCTGTGCTGGGAAGGGGATACATCCTCGGTGCCCGTGCCAATAAGGTGCTGCCGCAGGGGAAAGCATGGGTGCACTCCATCAGCGGCGGGTTTGATTTCAAGCACTTCGACCAGGATCTCTCGCTGGGGGATACGACGGTGAAGACGCCGATCGACTACTTCCCGTTCAGCCTCAACTACAGCGGCACTCACGTGGCACCGGCCAGTTCCACCGATGTGAACGCCAGTCTGGTTTTCAATATCCGCGGGCTTGGCAGTTCCGAGGGGAAATTCGATGACAAGCGCTTCAAGGCCGACGGAGGCTTCACCTATCTGCGGGCGGATGCCTCCCATACCCGGGACCTGAAAAACGGGATGCAGTTTTTTGCGAAGGTCCAGGGGCAGTTGGCCAGCGGGCCGCTCATCAACAGCGAGCAGTTCAGCGGCGGCGGTTTGAGCAATGCACGGGGATACCTCGAGTCCGCGGTCCAGGGGGACAATGCGATCATGGGTTCCGTGGAGGTCCGGTCGCCGTCACTCATTCCCATTCCCTCCCCGAAGGAGGGAGAGATGCGCTCGTCGCGGCCCAATCAGTGGCGGTTCCATGCGTTTTGCGACGCGGGGTATCTTTCGAATTATGATCCGCTGCCGGATCAGGATTCAAGTTTCCCGCTGGCCAGCGTGGGTGTGGGCACCGCGTTCCGCGTGCGAAACCATCTCAACGGCTCAATCGATGCGGCGATCCCGCTGATTGACCAGGGAACGACGGATGCCGGCGATATCGTGGTGACCTTCCGGATGTGGACCGATTTCTAACATTATCACAAACAGGAAAAGCAATGCCAATGTCGAACGAAAAAGGGATGTCGAAACTGCACCGTGTGATGCTGCCGGCGGTACTCATGATCACCGCGGTCACGCAGAGCTCCTGTAAAAAGGAAGGCGAGTGGTGGAATGAGGAATGGACCGTGAAAAAGGAAATCACCGTCGATGCGGCGGCGGCAGGGGTGACGGAGCCGGTCGCCGGCGCTCCCGTGCTCGTGCGCCTGCATGATGGAAACTACCGTTTTGACACGGGCAAAGAGGATGGAACCGACATCCGTTTTCTGGCGGACGACAACAAAGAGGAACTGCCTTTTTATATCGATAAATACGATTCGCTGACGAGCGAGGGGCACGTCTGGGTGAAGCTGCCGGAACTGAAGGCCGGAAAGACCACCTTCAAAATGTATTACGGCAACAAGGGGCCGAAGGCGGTCAAGGCCGACAGCGACAAGGCTGCACTCGATTCGGAAACCATGCTCGCATGGCACTTCGGCGAAAAAGGCACCGCACCGGGCGATGCCTCGGGCCACGGCAATAACGGAGACACCCAGGCGGGAGCGTCTCTCGAACCTCTGATCGGCGGCGCAGCCGCCTTCACACCGCAGACCTCCGTGGCGGCTCCGGCTGCCCCCACCCTGCAGTGGCTGGCCGGCGGAACGATGACGTGGTCTGCGTGGGTGAAGCCGGCGGCAGCCAACGCAACGGGGAGACTCTTCACCCGGGACGACGCGGTGAACGCGGTCATTATCAGTCTGGAAAACGGCGGCGTCATTCTTACCGCGAGGAACAATGGCACGTCCGCAAAAAGCACCCCGGGTGCGGCGCTGACGCCTAACAAGTGGCAGCATCTCGCCGTCACCGCCGCCGCAGGGCAAATGACCGTTTATCTGGACGGGGAACTGTATGCCTCACTCGCCGCCCCGCTCCCTCCGCTGAATACCCCGTGCATCGCGGGCGCGGCCGGAGCGAATCCCGGCTTTGCTTTCGATCTCGATGAATTGCAGATCGCAAAAGTGGCCCGCTCCGTGAGCTGGAAAAAGTTTGCGGCGGCGAGTCAGCACGGAGACAAGGGCGCGAAGGTGGTGGTCGGCGGTCCTGATGTTCAGGGGGATGCAGGCTGGTTCGCCCCGGGCAGCACCGCAGCGATTCTATTGAGTTCCCTCACTCTGGACGGCTGGGTGGTGATCGGCATCCTCGCGGTCATGGCGGTGATCAGTTGGTACATCATGATCAGCAAGGTCAAATACCTGAACGGGATCGCCAAAGGAAACCACTCCTTCATGAATGTCTGGAGACACGTGGCGAAGGATCTGACGGTGCTGGATGACATGGATGACTCCAAGATGAAGAGTCTCGGCGGCAAGATCAGTCCGGAGGGACAGAAGGCCATGCGGCAGTCCTCGGTGTACCGCATCTATCACATCGGTTCGGAGGAAATCCGGCACCGTATCATTGCCGATTCTCAGGCAGGAAGTCAGACGGGACTGTCCGGACGCTCGATCCAGGCCATCAAAGCGAGCATGGACGGCGGTCAGGTGCGGGAGGGCCAGAGGCTGAGCCGGCTGGTGGTGATCCTCACCATTTGTATCTCCGGCGGTCCGTTCCTTGGACTGCTGGGAACGGTGATCGGGGTGATGATCACCTTCGCGGCCATCGCGGCGGCGGGGGACGTTAATGTAAATTCAATCGCACCTGGTATTGCGGCGGCGCTTGTGGCCACCGTGGCGGGCCTGGCCGTCGCGATCCCGGCGCT
>DATAIE010000495.1:0-2519 GCA_036262875.1 Verrucomicrobiales bacterium | reverse complement strand
GCTCCAGGAGATGTTGCAAAAGGCCCTGGAAATGACGGAAAAGTCGTTCGACGAACTGTTATCCGCCCCCCCATCTCCGCCGGAGGATACGGCCTCGGCAGTGATTCGAGGGCGACTAGCCAGCCTTGCGGGCGTCGCACCGCGCGATGTCTTCCTCTATCCTTCCGGCATGGCGGCGGTCTCCGCACTCCATCGGGCGCTGCGGGCCATCCATCCCGGACGGCCCAGTGTACAGCTCGATTTCCCTTATGTGGATGTTCTCAAAGTTCAGGAGGAATACGGCGGCGCAAAATTTTTCCCGCTCGCCGATGACGCGTCCATCGCGGAAGTGAACGCGCTCGCCCGCGCGAACGCAGTGAGTGGTGTGTTCTGCGAAATGCCCAGCAATCCGCTGCTGCGCTGTGTGCGCGTCAGCCGGTTCGCACCGGTATTGGAGGAAAACGGGGTTCTGCTTTTCATCGACGACACGATCGCCGGCGTGACTAACATCGACGCGCTGAAATTCGCCGACGCCGTGACAACGAGTCTCACCAAAGCTTTCTCCGGTGCCGGCGATGTATTGGCGGGGGCCGTAACGCTCAATCCCCGCTCCACGCACTATCCAACGCTGCACCACTTGTTGTTGAAGGAGTCGCCTTCCAATTCTCTGCTTTGGCACGAGGACGCTCTGGTCCTGGAACTGAACTCGCGGGACTTCGTTGCACGCTCCACTCGCACGAGCGCGAATGCCGCTGCACTTGCGGCATGGCTCGAACAGCATCCCGCCGTGGAGGAAGTATATTACCCGCGCGATGGCGACGGCTTTGAAGAAGTCGCCAGACCCGGTGCCGGGCGTGGATGCCTGCTCTCCTTTGTCCTCAAGGATCCGGCAAAGGCCCCGGCGGTGTATGACAACCTGATGGTAAGCAAGGGCCCCAGTCTCGGCACGAACTTCACCCTCTGTTGCCCCTACACGCTGCTGGCCCACTACACGGAACTCGAATGGGCAGCGAAATGCGGCGTGCGTGCCGATCTCCTCCGCGTCAGCGTGGGCCTGGAGGACATCGAAGATCTGAAACAGCGCTTCGCCAGAGCGCTGGCCTCCTAACCGACCGAGGGCGTGAGCGATTTGAACATCACCTTGGAATTGCGTCCGCTCTTCACGAGTTTTTCGCGCCGGAGCGGCGGCAAATCCGCGGGCCCGGCGGACAGAAAGCCGAGCTTCTGTTCGAAGAAATTGTAAGCCTGCGTGCTGAGCGCAAAGATGCGGTCATACCCGGCCTCGCGGGCGCGTTTTTCCGCGAACTGCACCAGCTTTCGCCCGTAGCCCATGCCTTCGTGAGTTTGCCGGACATAGAGGAAGGCCAGTTCCGCCGTCTTGTGCTCCGCCCAGGGATGCAGCGCCACCACACCCGTGATGATGCCATCCACTTCCAATACAAAGTAGTCTTCGAGACTGGCCCTGATCTCCTGGCGGCTCCGCGCCACGAGTTCCTCGTCATCCACCGCATTCCGCACCATGCGGAGGATACCTTCGATGTCCGCCTTCCTGGCGGGCCGGATTTTTTGATAGGCGTCGCCGTAGACCATGGTGCCCACGCCTTCGATACTAAAGAGCTCTCCCAGGAGCGCATCGTCCGTGCGTCCGTCCAGAAAGTGGACGCGGGCCACGCCGCCTTCGCAGGCGCGGGCGGCATGACGCAGCAGCAGGTCCTGCGAATGCTCCGTTTCCACCCCATCCCCTGAACGCGATGCGAGAGCTTTGGCCTCCTCCACGGAAAGCTGGCGAATGCGCTGCCCTTTTGCGTCCTCCACGACTCCCGCCCCTACAAACAACAGTTTCGCAGCCCCGATGGCCGCCGCCACCTGCACCGCCACCCCCGCCGAGTTGATGCGCAGGATTCTGCCGCTGCGCTCGAATCCGAGAGGCGGCACCACGGGGATGATCCCCTGATCGATAATTGCGAGCACCATCCCGGCATCCACCTTGTCGATCGCCCCGGAATGTCCCAGGTCCCGGCCCTTGATCACGCCGGCAGGGTGCGCCGTGACTGCATTGGAGACCGTGGCCCGCAGACCCACTCCGTTCAAGTGCTGGAGCAGATTCACGCTCAACCGGCTCACCGCATCCACCGAAACCTCCAGCGTCTTGTCATCGGTCACGCCCGTGGCATCCGGACTGGTGAGCGCCACGCCGCGCCGGGCCGCAAGATCGATCACCTGCTGCCGCGCCCCAAAGACGACCACCACGCGGATGCTCAGGGAACTGAGCACCGCGAGATCGAGGAGCACATTCTGAAGGTTGTCGTGCTCGATGAGCGCACTGTCCAGGAGCACCACAAACGTCTTCCCGCGAAACTGCGGAACGTAACGGAGAATGCCCCGGATATCGTCGTATTTCATTTGGCGTGGTGAGAGGGGCGCGCATTGTGGGGCCACAGGGGCGAAATGCAATCGGCGGGGCCAAAAATCCGCGTGGTGCTTTTCAGACGCGACGCTCAGTTGATCGACAGTTTCACCTTCTCACCGCCAAACTTTGG
>DATAIE010000494.1:0-2882 GCA_036262875.1 Verrucomicrobiales bacterium | reverse complement strand
ATTTTCAGATTTGCCCGCCAGCTTTTGGCAACTGTCGTGAAACTCCTTCCCGCGAAGCCATAGCCAGGCTCCTTCGCAGAAATTCGTAACGACCACGAGGATGGCATTCATGGGGCAGTCAGTATTTCTCCGCCTCCCACTACACCTCCAGTTCCGCCTTCGGCTTGAAGTGCTCCAGCAGCATGCGAATGATTTGATCACTCTTCACCCCGGCGGCTTCGGCGTTGAAGGTGGTGACGATCCGGTGGCGCAGCACGGGGAAGGCACAATGCTGCACGTCTCCCGTGGTGGCGTGATAACGTCCCTGAAGAATGGCGCGGGCTTTGGCGGCGGTGATGAGGTAAATGCCGGCGCGCGGTCCTGCTCCCCAGCCCACCATTTCCCGGACAAACTGCGGGGACTCTTTTTCTTTGGGCCGCGTGGCGCGGACGAGGCTGGCAGCATATTCCACCACGTGGTCGCCCACCGGCACGCGGCGCACGATGTCCTGGAGTTCCTGCACCGTTTTGCCGTCGAGCAGTTTTTGCACCGCCGGCTTGTGAGTTCCCGTCACTTGTTTGATGATCTGCTGTTCCTCCGCCTCGCTCGGGTAGCCGACCATGATGTTGAACATGAAGCGGTCGAGCTGCGCCTCCGGCAGGGGGAAGGTGCCCTCCTGCTCGATGGGATTTTGCGTGGCGAGCACGAAAAACGGCTCCGGCAGTTCGTAGCTGGTTTCGCCCACGGTCACCTGGCGCTCCTGCATAGCCTCCAGCAGTGCCGCCTGGGTTTTGGGCGGGGTCCGGTTGATTTCGTCCGCGAGGACCATGTTGGCAAAGATCGGCCCGTGCACGAACCGGAAATTCCGCCTTCCGCTCACCTGATCGATCTCAAGGATGTCGGTCCCGGTAATGTCCGCCGGCATGAGGTCCGGCGTGAACTGGATGCGCTTGAAACTTAGGTCCAGCACCTTGCTCAGCGTGGAAACGAGCAGCGTCTTGGCCAGTCCCGGCACCCCCTCCAGGAGGGCGTGACCGCGGCAGAAAATCGCGATCAACATTTGCTCCACCACATCGACCTGCCCCACGATGACCTGCCCCACCTGTTCCTTCATGCGGTGATACACCGCGTTCAATTGCTGGACAATCTCGCGGTCATCCTTCTGCGCCGCGGGCTCAAGGTTCACAACTCGTTCACTCATCGTTTGGGGTGGGTATTTTTTGGGCGGTAGGACAGTTACGCGGAAAGGAGCGCAGGCTGTCGATTTGTCGTCGCCGAAAATCCACGAAGCCCCCCCGCGCATTCTGCCCTGAAATCCCCTAAGACGTTTCCCTATCTTTGTGTCAGGACGGCTTTTCCTCAGGAAGCATTCATTTCTTTAGGGAGGATTGGCTTGCCGCTTGCGTTTCAGAGTGGAGATTTGCCGCCTTTTTTCGCTTCATGAGTTCCCACAATCCTGTTCCCGAATCCGCCGCAGGCGGGGACTTCTCCTCCCGCCCGGATGATTTGATACCCGTGCGACGGTCATTTCCAGTCCCGCGGCGGAAAACGATTGTCGAGGAGGTCCCGCAGACACCGGCCAGGATCGACTGGCAGGAGTGGGGAGTGCGTGGCCTGCTTGGGGTCGCCGTGATTCTTGCGGGCGCTGCCATCTGGATCCGGTTCCGTCCTGAGGACAGTGAAGCCTCCAGCGCGCCCGCCGGTCCGCCTCCCGTGGTCGCGACGGCGAAGCCTGCGGCCGATCCGGTCCCTGCCGGTCCTCCTGACGCCGCGCGTGATCTCTATCTTTCTCCGCCGCCCGCGGTTACGACTACCGCGCCGCCCGTGTCCGTTGCTCCGGCACCTCAGCCGGCACTCGCCGCCGCTGCATCTCCGGCACCATCCCCAGCCCCGTCTGCGGACCCCGGGGAATCCACGGATACCTCCGGCTTTTTTGAGATGCTCGACAACCCGCCGTCGGACTCTGAAAAGGAGGCCAATGAAACGAAGCCCCCGCCTGCTCCCCGGGCGGCGCTTGGAGAACTGGAAACCCGTTACCTCGCCGCCCTCGAGCGCGCGGCGGCGAATGCGCCGAATACCGAAACCGCAGCCTGGACCGCTGAGATCGAACGGGTGAAATCAGGAACGCCTTTGTCCGTGCCCGACGAATCGCAGCCCGGTGAGCTCCAGCGCCTGCAATCCATCTACAGGCGGGAGACGGAAAAACAGAGTGCCGTAGTCACCACGCCGGCACCCCCTTCTCCGGACGCCAGGCGCGTCGAATTATATTTCATGGCGGACGACGCCGTGGAATTGCTGCTCAATGGAACGCCCGCCGCGCCGGAATTCATCGCCGGAACGGCCCAGGAAGCCGGTGCCGTTCAAAAGGCCGCGCTGTCGTTAAAACCCGGCGATGTGCTGGGATTTCGCTGCTCCAGCAAGGGTGGCCAGCGCAACTTTTGCCTGATGGCCCGCTCGGGAGTCCTCCCCCTGTTCGCGTCCAATGAACGCTGGGAGGCGGCGGTGGACCCCGACCCGGCATGGATGAAAGGCGAAGGCAAGTCCATCGTCCGTCCGCAGGTTCTGAGAGGCCGGGTGGACTACAATGCCGTCAACGCCGCGCGATTCGAAAAACTCGCGAAGGCTCATTCTGCGGACTATTCAGTGCTGTGGGCGGGTAATGGCGACACCGCCGCCTTCCGCTACCGCATCCGTCCCGTGGATCTGCCGGAGAGGGCGACCTCACGTTAGGTTTCCGCCCCGGGGGATTTTCGCCGCGCATGCCAAAGTGGTGCAGGTTTTGTCTCCGACTAACCTGCGGTCGGGCGAAGCGAACGAACGTCTTTGCGCGTAATTGCCCAAAGACACCGTAGGAGGTTTCCCCGTGTGCAGGTTAGAGCATATTAAATAAAATTATAGCCATT
>DATAIE010000493.1:0-2330 GCA_036262875.1 Verrucomicrobiales bacterium | reverse complement strand
CCGCTTCAATCTGAAACCCGGCACCGGCTCCCACAATCCCGCCGAGGGAAATCCCGGGGTCTTCTATATTGGAGACGTGGGATATGATAAATGGGAGGACCTCCAGGTGTGCGACGGTTCCGCCCAAAACTTCGGCTGGCCCTTGTATGAAGGCTTCTCCCAGAGAGACGGGTACTGGTCAAAACGCCCGGCGGGCATGGACGCTGCCGACCAAAAGCTGCCGGCCCTGGACTGGAATCACGGAAACGGGACGGCTCATGTTCTAAAGGGAGGCACGGTCTACAACGTCGGCGCGGCCGGCACGCCTGTCCCCGGCAGCAACTTCAGCGGCAATGCCGCCACCGGCAGCGTATGGTACACGGGCGGCGACTTCCCGGCGGAATGGCAAAACATTTACTTCCAGGCGGACTTCGGGGGCCAGTGGATCCGCGCATTGACCATGGACGGAAACGATGAGGTCGCTCAAATCCGCTCCTTCGCCACCGGTGAACCTTTTGTCTATCTGACGACGCATCCGGAAACGGGCGGCATCTACTACTGCTCCGTTGCCGATGGCAGCAAGGCGGGGCGGGTGCGGCGCATCTCGTGGGCTCCCGGCGGCAACCGCCCGCCCGTGGCGGTCGCCAGCGTTGACCGGCAGTACGGCTCCAGTCCGCTGACGGTGCAGTTCAGCAGCGCGCTTTCGAGTGATCCGGAAAACGCCGCCATGACTTATTCGTGGAATTTCGGAGACGGCACCTCTTCGACTCTGGCCAATCCGGCCAAGACCTACACCGCCACGGGACCGCAGCGTTTCGATGCGGTACTCACTGTGCGCGATTCCGGCGGAGCCACGGCTTCCTCGGCGATCGTCATCACAGTCAACAATACACCGCCCGTGGTGCAGATCACGACTCCCGCGCCCGGCGCTCAGTATCCGCTCAATCAGGGCTATCTCACCTACACGCTTGCCGCCGCCGTCACGGATGCGGAGCAGCCCACGGCCGCCCTGACACATCAGTGGCAGATCGATCTCGTCCATGACAATCACGAGCACGTGGAACTCGTGGTCGACGCCGCCACCGCCACTGTCGCGCTGGAGCCTGTGGGGAACGACCCCAACGCCACGTATTACTATCGTTTGATTCTTCGCGTCACCGACCCGCTCGGACTGACAACGGTGAGCGAACGCTTCTTCATGCCGCAGACCGGCACATCGGCCATCGTGATGACGCCGGACTTCTTCACGCTGAGCAAAGGAAGTGCTGAGATGTTCGACGTGCTGATCAACGATCACGGCGCGATCACCGATGCGGATTTCTCCACGCTGCAAATCGTTTCGGCCCCTGCCAGCGGCACCGCCGTGCCCGACCCCGTGACCGGACTCATCCGGTATCAGCACAACGGCTCGTCCGCCGTGACCGACAGCTTCACCTACCGGCTGAAAACAAAGGCCGGCGTCCTTTCAGCGACGGGAACGGCCAGCATCACCATTACCCCGGCAGTGTCGAACAATCCGCCGATCGCCTCCAGCGACAGCGTTTCCGTCAGCCGCGGTCAGAGCGTCAACATTCCGCTGATCGCCAACGACAGCGATCCTGGCGGCGCGATCAATCCCGCCAGCGTGGCGATCGTCAGCCGGCCCGTGAGCGGCGTGCTGTCGCTCAATCCTCAAACGGGAGCGGTAATCTACACGCACAACAATTCAGCTCTAACAGCAGACTCCTTTACCTACTCCGTGGCGGATTCCCAGGGCCTGCGCTCCGAACCGGCCGTGGTGAAGATCAGCATCACCGCTCAAACCGGAGCTCCCGTCCTGACGAATCCGGGGGGCCAGACCAGTTCCCGCGGCGCGGTGATTACCCTCCCGCTTACCGCCACCGATCCGCAGGGCCGCGCTCTTACATGGTCCGCCAGCGGGCTCCCGCAGGGTCTGTCCATCAATGCAGGAACCGGTTTGATCAGCGGCACCATTGGTGCCGCCGCCACCGGCACCACCGTCACGGTCAATGTCAGCAACGGCACTCAGACGACCTCTTCGGCTTTCTCATGGGCGATCAACCTGCCGCCTCCCGCCAATGGTCTCCTGGCCGAATACTTCGATGGCATCACGCCCGGGGTGAATCCTCCGCTGCTCACCCGCAACGACGCAGCCATCAACTTCGACTGGGGCATCGGCTCTCCGGCGCCGAGTGTGCCCGTGGACAACTTCTCGGCCCGCTGGACCGGCGAACTCGTCCCGCTCTACACCGAGCCGTATTCGTTCCACGTCTCGGCAGACAATGGCGTCCGGGTTTGGATCGACAACGTGCTGGTCCTCGACAAATGGCTGCCCGCAGGCACCGGCGGCT
>DATAIE010000492.1:0-8072 GCA_036262875.1 Verrucomicrobiales bacterium | reverse complement strand
CCCTCCATGTCTGCCTCCGTTTCTCCGCCTCAACGCCTCTGGCCAGCGATTGCGGCGGCGTTTCGCAGGAACCGGTGGCCTTGTGTGTTTCTCAATCTCCTCGTGGTGGGGCTCGTTGCCAGCTACTACCTCTCTCCGGAGATGGCGGAGGTCTGGAAGCGGGTGGGCGACTTCAAGTTGCGGTGGACCTACGCTTTTTCGTTTGTTTCCACCGTCTTCTCCGCGGCCCTGCTGCCGTTCGCCATGCAGGCCGCCATGGGCGTGCTGCCGGCGGAAGGCTGGCGAAAGCGACTCCTCTTTTCCGTTCTCTTTTGGGGATACCGCGGGATGGAAATTGATCTCTTCTATCACTGCCAAACCGCTCTTTTCGGTAACGGCAACGATACCCGCACCATCATCGTAAAGCTGGCGGTGGATCAATTCGTCTACACCCCGTTTTGGGCCGTGCCTACCTACCTGGTCGTTCTGCGCTGGCTGGATTCGGGCTGTTCATGGACCCGCACCCGGGCCTCGCTGGATCGCCTTTTTTGGACGCGGACCTTTCCGACCGTTCTGGTGACCAACTGGCTCGTTTGGATTCCTGCCGTGACTCTCGTCTACAGCCTGCCGGCTCCGCTGCAGTTTCCGCTCTTCTCCGTCATCATGTGCTTCTTCGTTCTTCTCGTCACGCTGCTGGCGCGGGGAGGCAAAGAACCGGTGGAGGGCGCGTCCTCCGCAGGCAGGGAATCGCGGGTTGCAAATCCATAGATGGCGTCGCGGTTGCCGCCCTGACCATTTCCGGCATGGTGCACCGCCATGAACGCGATGCGCCTGCTCCTTCTTCCTCTGATGGTTGCCGCCGGGATTTCCCCGGTCACCGCCGGGGGGCGCTACTTTGCAGAGGGCCTGACGGTGGAGGCGGAACTGCAAAACGAGGATGGAAAGCTCCACCTCGTCGTCACCCGCTACGACGAAAGCCAGGAGTCTCACCAGATTCTCTATGGCGATCTCACGGATGAAGGCGGCGGCAAGTACCGGCTCGTCAATGAATCCGCCGATGACGACGGGAAAACCCATACCCTCACGGGAACGGTGAAGATTGCGGACGGTTCCCTCAGCTATGCGGACCTCAAAGACAGCGGCGGTAAACTGGATGGTCCGGCTTCCGGCGGTCCGTGGAAGGAAATCAATGGCGCTGCCGTTTTGCGAAACGCCCGCACCCGCTACGAATCCGCTGACAAGTTGCTCAATGCGGCGTGGACGCAGGCGCGCGCGGAACTCGGAGCCAAAGACTTCCCGGAATTGCAGGAGTCCCAGCGCCGGTGGATCAAATACCGCGACTCCCTGTCGGAGAGAATTGCGCTCAACATGCATGGCGACGGGGGAGAAAAGACCAGCGCCAAATCCCTGCCGGACTACTGGCAGCAGATGACCGCCTTCACCGTGAGCCGCACTCCGCTGCTCCGGGCATGGAGCGGGAAAAACGTGCCGCCCGGACGCTCCGGTATCTACCGGGATTCCTTCGGCGGCGATCTCACGCTGGAGGAGAAAAAGGACGGTCTCCATTTTGAAATGAACGTGGTGCGCACGGCGGCATTCAACCTCGGCGAAATCTCCGGCACGGCAAAGCTGGAGGGAGAAACCGCCACCTGGACGGATGCCCCAAAGCCCGAAGGCGAAAAGCCGGCGAAACTGACCTTCAAATTCAACGCAAACCGCAGCATCACGATCGAAAGCGAAAATGCCGACGCTTATCACGGTGCGCATGCCCACTTTGACGGTCAGTATTTCAAGGTGGCACCCTTGAAGAAGGAAGAGGGAAAGAAGCCGGGAGAATAGTATTTCAATCCCCGGGGCGTTCGTGAAACGCTGAACCGCACAGCCGGAGTCCAAAAGCGTCCGGCGATGCTTCGAAAGCTCCTGGCCGGGCCGGTGGCTCCGCTTTACTGGTCCGCGGATGGATTTGTTTCTGGCCAAAGCGATTCCGGCTGCCGTAGAATTCGTTCTCAAAACCAATCCGCCTTCCATGAACACCGCTCTGTCCTGTCGTTCCGTTCACAAACGGGTTTTCGCCTGCGTCGCCGCCTGTGTGATTTCGCTTCATGCCGCGGATGAGAAAACTGCAAAAAAAGATCCTACCGAAGAGGAGGTCAAAGCAGCAATGGAGGCCACCTCGCCAGGGCCTGCGCACAAGGTGCTGGAGGCTTTCGTGGGCGAATGGACCCTTCATAACAAGATGTGGATGCAGCCTGGGGCCGATCCCATGGAGTCCGAGGGCACAGCCAGCGCCAAATGGATTATGGGTAACCGCTATGTGGAGACGACGATCAAAAGCACCATGATGGGCCAGGCTTTTGAAGGCCGCGCCATTTGCGGCTACGACAATCTCAAGAAGACCTATCTCGGTTTCTGGATCGACAACATGGGCACTTCCATGACTCTCACCAGCGGTACGCTCAGTGCCGACGGGAAGACGCTGACTTCCAAAGGCAAAATGGACGATGCCTGGACCGGCAAAAAGGATCAGGAATACAAGTTCGTGGACCGCTTCATCTCCAAAGATGAGGTCAATTCGGCGATTTATCTCGTGGAGGCCGGCAAGGAGACGAAAATAATGGAGATGACCTACAAACGGAAAAAATGAGTTGTTTCCCCGCGTAACTGCCGCAACCCTCAAGTTAGACTCCTCTCTGGCATGACCAGTGCTGCTTTTTTCCCATCCCGGTCCCCCGGACACCTTTCCCATCTCAAGACTGATCAATGAAATCCTTCGTACGCATTGCCTTCCTTACCGGTTCCATGGCCTTCGCTCTTTCTGCGGGGCAGTCGGACGCGGCGTTGACCTCGGTGTTCCAGTACCGGTTCCCGGCTTCCTACGATGGTGTCAATGCGGCGGTCACTGATCAGGGGCCCGCCGCGCATAACGGGACCCGCACCGGCACCATCCTGCTGAGCACGGATGTTCCCGCCGGGGCGCCCGTGGGCGCGATGTCCGCCATTCTCGATGGAACGACGGCCAACAACGTGATCAAAACCACCGGCACCGACCTGCTCACGAATACACTGGTGGCCAATGCCGGCGGGTTCACTTTCGATGTGTGGTTCAAGGGAACGGGTGGCACCGCCACATCCGGCAAACTCATCGACAACGCGGGCACGGAATACATCGCCGTGGTCGGCTCCAGCACCGGAACGCCCACTATTTTCATGAGTACGAGTGACAATATTGCCAACCGGGTCACGCTCGGTGTGGCTGATGGCTTGTCGATTACCGACTGGAATCACATCACGTTTTCCTTTGTGGTCACTGATACGACGAATGCCACCCTGACCGGCGGAAATTACGTCATCACTCTCAATGGGGTCACGACCACGTATACCGGCAAAACGATGTCTAATTTTGGAGACACGTTGAACCGCCCGATGAGTATCGGAGCCCACCCGACGGCGACCGCCGCGGCGGACCGCTACAACGGACTGATCTACAATCCCAGCGCCTTCCTCGGCGTGGTACCGGAGCCATCGACGGCGCTCCTCGACCTCTCGGCGGGAATGCTCCTGCTGCGCCGCCGGCGCAGAATTTGAGAAACGGGTGATCCTGTGAGGTCCGGATTTCGCCGGGAATCAGCCCCTTGCCGCATTGACAAGAGCCTGGGTTCGCGCCTTTTCCCCGGCTCCCCATGCTCCAGCTTTCCAACATCTCGAAATCCTTTGCCGGTCGCGTCCTTTTTGAAAACGTCTCCCTGCAAATCAACCGCGGCGACCGCGTAGGTCTCGTTGGCCCTAACGGGGCGGGGAAGTCCACGCTGTTTTCCATCGTTCTCAACGAGCAGTCGCCGGACAGCGGGAAGGTGCTCATGGAGCGGGGCATGACGTTTGGCTATCTTCCCCAGGAGAGTGCCCCCGCCGGTGACGAGACCGTGATGGAACTGGCCACCAAGCATGCGCCGGAAAACTCGGGGTGGGAGATCGAGCCGAAGGCGCAGAAAATCCTGCGCGGTCTCGCCTTCCGTGAGAGCGACTTCAACCGTCCTGCCCGGGCCCTCAGCGGCGGCTGGATCATGCGCGCGCATCTTGCCCGCCTGCTCGTCCAGGAGCCGGATCTCCTGCTTCTCGACGAACCGACGAACCACCTGGATCTGGAATCACTGCTGTGGTTCCAGGAATATCTCAAGAACTACCAGGGTGCCATCCTGATCATTTCCCACGACCGCGCATTTCTGAACAGTCTGCTGCGCAAGGTGGTGGAGATCGCGTGGCAGCGCCTGCATTCCTATAACGGAAACTACGACGACTTCGTGCGGGAGAAGGCCGCCCGGGCCGAGCAGCACCTCGCGGCTTACGAGAATCAGCAACGCGAGATCGCCCGTCTCCAGGATTTCGCCGACCGCTTCCGCGCCAAGGCCAGCAAGGCCGCGCAGGCGCAGAGCAAGTTGAAGCAAATCGAGCGCATGGAGAAAATCGAGGCGCCGCAGGAAACGGCGAAGACGGTGGGCTTTCGATTTCCTCAGCCCCAGCGCAGCGGTCAGCGGGTCATGACGTTGAAGGATGTCAATTTCTCCTACGGTGAGTTGGAGGTGTATCGCGGTATGGAACTTGAGGTGGAGCGCGGCCAGCGCACCGTGCTGGTGGGACCCAACGGGGCAGGGAAGAGTACACTTCTGAAACTGCTGGCGGGTGTGCTTCCCATGCAGGGGGGCACGCGCGTTCTGGGGCATAATGTGAAATGCGGCTACTTCGCGCAGAACCGCGTGGAAACGCTCAAGCCCAACCGCTCTGTGCTGGCGGAGGCCATGGACCTGGAAACCAGCCAGCCGGAGCAGTTCGTGCGGACCCTGCTGGGGAGCTTTCTCTTTTCGGGCGAGGATGTGTTCAAGCCGGTGGCAGTGCTCAGCGGCGGTGAGAAGAGTCGTCTCGCTCTGTGCAAACTGCTGCTGGACCCGCCAAACTTCCTCCTCCTCGATGAGCCGACCACGCACCTGGACATGGCCAGCATCGATGCTCTCACCGGGGCACTGAAATCGTTTCAGGGAACCATCGTTTTCATCAGTCACGATGTGCATTTCATCCGGAACGTTGCGGAAACGGTGATTCATATCAGCGCAGGGAAGCTGACGCCTTACGCCGGCGACTATCAATACTACCTCGACAAGAGCAAGGCCACCTCCGAGGTGGCCGCCCTAACCTCCGGCCAAAAACTCTCGGACCTCCGGCCCACCGATGCACCGGCTGTGACGGAAGCTCCGAAGGAGAAGGTCTTCATGAGCCGCGATGAGCGCAAAAATGCCGGGCGGGAACGCGAGGCCCGCCTCGCCGCGCGCCGCAATCTGAAAGGCCGCGTGGACCAACTCGAACGTGACATTGCCAAACTCGAAGAGCGCCAGCGCGTCATTTCCGGCGATCTCGAACGCCCTGAAACCTACGACAACTCCAGCCGCGCCATGGAACTGAACCGCGAGCTCATGGGCGTTACCGAATCCCTGGAGCGCCTCACGGCAGAGTGGGAGCAGAGTCTTGCGGAGATTGAGAAGCTGAAGACTGAGGGGTAACCGCATCGCGGCAACAGCCGTTACAAATCCGGGGAAAGATAGTAACAGCACGGGGCTTGATCGCCGGACGGCCCTGCGTTAAAACAGCGCGAGGAACCCCTGGTGGGAAGAACTGACGCCGCTGCTGCGGATATTCTGGAGTATCGCGCTGTTCGCTTCCGTTCTTCAAATACTGATGTTCCTCGGCTCCATTCTCGGTGCCGGTCATGACTTCGACCACGATGTGCATGTGGATGGAGCGAATGCGGGCGCGGGAGCGCAGATTCTGTCGGTCAGGACGCTGGTGGCGGGCATGGTGGGCTTCGGCTGGGCCGGGGTGCTGGCTTCGCAGAGCGGTGCCGGACCGGTGGTGACGATCAGCGTGGCGGTCCTGTGCGGGGTGGTGTTTATGCTCATGATCTTCGGGGTGATGCGGTTTCTCTTTTCCATGCGGTCGGACGGCACCCTGGATTATCGCAATGCGGTGGGCATTACCGGCAGGGTGTATGTGACCGTGCCGGCGCGCCGCAGCGGCACGGGCCAGGTGGAGATCATGCTTCAGGGCCGCCTGATTATGGCCACGGCGGAAACAGACGCGGCGGCCCCTCTGAGCCCCCAGTCTCCTGTCCGCGTGAGTGCGGCGGAGAGTGACAACACGCTCCTCGTGGAACCCGTCTAACACTGTCTCTTCCGTTTTTTCCTGCGCCCATGACTTACCTTCTCAATCCCCGCATTCTGGCTGCCTTCGACAGCATCTCTCTGCCGGTCATCATCATCATCGGCATTGCCGCGGTGATCGTCTTCGCCTCGGTCATCTTTTTTGCCTCGCGTTACAAGCGCTGTCCCTCCGACCGGATTCTGGTGGTGTATGGAAATGTGGGCGGGCAAAAATCGGCACGGTGTTATCACGGCGGTGCGGCCTTCGTGTGGCCGGTCATTCAGGACTTCGCTTTTCTCAATCTGACGCCCATCCCCATCGATATCGCCCTGCGCGGCGCGCTTTCGCAGCAGAACATCCGGGTGAATACGCCTTCCACTTTTACGGTGGGGATCAGCACGGAACCGGGCGTCATGGAAAATGCGGCGGAGCGGCTGCTGGGGCTCAGTTTCGTGCAGGTGCAGGAACTCGCGAAGGACATCATTTTCGGACAGATGCGCGTCGTCATCGCCACGATGCCCATCGAGGAGATCAATGCCGACCGCGACAAGATGGTGGCGAACATTTCGAACGGTGTCGAAGTGGAGTTGAAGAAAGTGGGCCTGCGGCTCATCAACGTGAACATTCAGGACATCACGGATGAGTCCGGGTACATCGATGCCCTGGGCCGTGAGGCGGCCGCGCGGGCGATCAACGATGCGAAGATCAAAGTTTCCCAGCGCCAGCAGGAGGGTGACATCGGCGCTGCGGAAGCGGACAAGGAAAAGCGGATCAAGGTAGCCCAGGCCCAGGCGGCGGCGGTGGAGGGTGAAAACCTCTCCGCGGTGCAGATTGCCAATTCCATTGCCGCCCGCCGCGAGCGGGAGGCGGAGGCCCTGCGGATGGCCACTGCCGCGGAAAAGGTGGCTACGGCCAAGGCGCTCGGAGAAGGGTACGAGGCGGAGGAAATCGCCGAGCGTCAGCGCGCCAAACGGGATGAGGCTGCCCAAATGGCCACCGTCATCGTGGAGGCGGAGATCATGCGCCGGAAGATCGAGGTGCTCGCCGAAGCCGAGAAGAGCAAGATTCGCCTCCAGGCGGAAGCGGAGAAACTGCGGATGGAACTCCAGGCCGAGGCCGACAAACGCCGGATCGAACTCACCGCCATGGCGGAGGGTGAAAAGCTGAAGCTGCTCAAGCAGGGCGAGGCGGATGGTCTGCGCGCCTTCATGACTGCCCAGGCCGAGGGTATCCTCGCGCAGTTGAGCGCCCGTGCGGATGGTTTCCGCCAGATCATTTCCTCAGCCGGCAGCGCGGATCAGGCCGCCCGCCTCATGGTGACCGAACAATTGCCGAAACTCGTGGAGGAGCAGGTCAAAGCCGTGACGGGACTGAAGATCGACAAAGTCACCGTCTGGGACAACGGTCGCGGCGAAAACGGGAAAACGAAAACTGCGGATTTCCTTTCCGGCCTGATGGGCAGCGTTCCGCCTCTCCATGAGATCGCCAAAAATGCGGGGGTGGAGCTTCCCGAATATCTCGGCAAAGCCACGGAAGCCGGCAAAAAGACTCCCAAAGGAATAGACGGCGAATAACCGATTCCTTCCGGGTCATTCCTGACCCGTTGGCAGGGCAGGGGACACTGGCTCTTCCGCAGGTGGCGGCAGCAGCCTTCCGATCTGGTCCCGCAAGAGCCGCACTTCGTCCCGGAGTTCACGGACATCCGTATCCTCCTTCCGGGCCGCCGGTTCGAGGAACAGCTTTGCCAACAATCCGGTCAGCACGCCGAAGAGGCTCACACCGGCAATCATCAGGACGATGGCGACCAATTTTCCCTCCATAGTCACCGGAAAACGATCCCCGTATCCGACGGTAGTGATCGTCGAGAACGCCCACCAGACGGCATCGAAAGGCGTTTTGATATTGGA
>DATAIE010000491.1:0-7499 GCA_036262875.1 Verrucomicrobiales bacterium | reverse complement strand
GGCAGATCGCGGACAGGGAGGTTGAGAAAGATCATTTTGTTCATGGCTGTTTGGGTAATGTGCTTTCTGATCCGACGATTGAATGTGCGGAATCGGGACAGGGGCGCAAAAGTTTTTGATTTTATGCCCCGCCATCAGCATTCTCATCCGCAAAACGAAGCACTCAAACCATGCCCATGCAGCTCGATCTATTGGAACCCCCGCGCCCCTCGCCTCCCCCGGTGAACAGACTGTTCCTGGCCATCTTTCCCGACGCTGATGCGGTACAGCAAATTTCCGAACGAACTCCCGGACTGCGGAGCAGCCATCGATTGACCGGCAGGTTGCGGCCGGCGGATCATTTTCACATCACCATCCACTGGTTCGACGACTATGTCGAAATACCTGGCGATGTCGTTCAGGCCGCCGGTGAGGCCTGCGAATCGGTCACCGCCCTAACGCCCGCATTCGAAGTCAGCTTTGACCGGGTCATGAGTTTTCGGGGATCGCAGGGGAATTGTCCGTTCGTCATGGCTGGTAACGACCAACCCGGCACCGCACTGATGAAGTTTCACGCGATGCTGAGCAAAGCGCTTCTTAAACACCGCTGCCCGGGCAGAGCACGCTCTCACTTTAAGCCGCACCTCACCCTCCTCTACGACCGGCAGATGGTTCATGAAACGCCTGTCAAGCCGGTGGCCTGGACGGCGAGGGAAATCGTGCTCGTTCACAGTGAACTGGGGGCCACACGATATCACCGGCTGGGGCACTGGAAGTTCAGAGGCTGACCGCCGGATCATTGAGCCTTACTTGTGCAGCACGTCCGTTACGATCATTCTGCGGTGCCGGCGGACGAAGGGGGCGACGACAGCGAAAACGACCAGTGTCAGTACGGCCAGGCTCAACAAAACGAACTCCGGCCAGTTCATGGTTGATTGCATTTCAAGCAATTCCGCGGGATAAGCGTTTGTAGCGATCATCATGGCGAGGAGGGTTGGCTCCACTAAAGGATACGCCCCTGGCCGTGAATTGGCGGGAGAACCGCTGTAGCGTTTTCGTCACATCTATTTTCGCGCTACAGGGCGGGTTTGTCACATTCGCCGCGGGCTGCCGTCAGCTGCGGCACACCTGCTGCAACAATCGCAGGAACTCCCGGGCGGCGCGGCTGTGGTGATGCTCCCGGCGCCAAAGGACGGCGATGGTCCGCCGCGGCTGCGGCTTTTCCAGCGAAAGATAGACGGGCTGGCCGGGACGTTTCCCCCGTGTGGCGAGCCGCGGAATGAGCGAGATGCCTACGCCGCAGGCCACGAGCGCCTGGATGGTTTCGATCTGGGCGCTGCGGAAGGCAATCTGCGGGTGCAGTTCGTGGCTGTGACAGAAACTGAGCGACTGGTCGCCGAGACAATGGCCCTCCTCCATGAGAATGAAACGCTCCTGCTCAAGATCGCGCAGGCGGACGCGCGCTTTCTTCGTCAGCGGGTGTCTTGGGGGAACGGCGAGGAGCAGGTCTTCATCGAAGAGTGTCCGGACCACAAAGCGGGCGTCAGTGATCGGAAGGCTGACGATGGCGAGATCGACCTCGCAGGCGGCGGCGCTGGCCAGCAGTTGTGCAGTGGTGGCTTCGTGGATGCGGACCTCCATCCCCGGACATTCCCGCGCGGTCACTGCAAGAATGCGGGGGAGGAGATAGGGGGCGATGGTCGGCAGCACGCCGACGGTGACCTTGCCGCGCACTTTTTCCGCAGCGTCGGCTACATCGCGGTGCACGGCATCGATCTCCGCGAGGATGCGCGTGGCCCGCAGCACCAGGGCCTCCCCCGCGGAGGTAAGCACGGCGCGGCGTTTCAGCCGGCTGAAGAGCCGCTCGCCGAGCTCGTCCTCAAGCTTGGCAATCTGCTGACTGAGCGAGGGCTGCGAGACGTGACACTGCTCGGCAGCGCGGCTGAAGTTCCCCGTCCGGGCAACGGCAAGCAGGTAGCGGAGCTGGTGCAGTTCCATAGGTATTACCTATGGTTACGGAAGGAATGAAGTATTTCAACTATGATGACAGACCGCCCAGAATTCCCGCCGCTGCCCTCACTCCTGCGGCGGCGCACCAATATTCACTACCATGCCATCTCCCGCCAACCCGACGAATTCCCCTCCGGACAAATGCCCCTTCCACCGCGGTGCCGCCGTCAACGGCAGCGGCACCACCAATCAGGACTGGTGGCCGAAGCGGCTGAAACTTGAACTGCTGCACCAGCATTCCTCCAAGTCCGACCCGATGGGCGGGGAATTTAATTACGCAGAGGAATTCAAGGCACTCGACTACGCGGCGCTGAAGAAGGACTTGGCTGCGCTGATGACAGACTCCCAGCCCTGGTGGCCGGCGGACTTTGGCCACTACGGCGGCCTCTTCATCCGCATGGCGTGGCACAGTGCCGGCACCTACCGCACGGGCGACGGCCGCGGCGGCGGTGGGCGCGGCCAGCAGCGCTACGCTCCGCTGAACAGTTGGCCGGATAACGTGAGCCTCGACAAGGCGCGCCGTCTCCTCTGGCCCATCAAACAGAAGTATGGACGCAAAATTTCCTGGGCTGATCTGATGATCCTCACCGGCAACGTCGCGCTCGAAACGATGGGCTTCAAGACCTTCGGCTTCGCCGGTGGCCGCGCGGACACATGGGAGCCGGATCAGGATGTTTACTGGGGCTCTGAGACGACCTGGCTCGGCGGCGACAAGCGCTATGCCCACGGTTCTCCTGGTGTGGAAAAAGAGGGCGGCGTCGTGGTTTCCGACGACGATGCGGACGGCGACATCCACTCGCGCAGTCTCGAAAACCCGCTCGCCGCCGTGCAGATGGGCCTCATCTACGTCAACCCCGAGGGACCGGACGGCAATCCCGACCCGCTCGCGTCGGCCCGCGATATCCGCGACACCTTCGGGCGCATGGCGATGAATGATGAGGAAACTGTGGCCCTCATCGCGGGCGGTCACTCCTTTGGCAAAACGCACGGTGCCGCGTCCGCTACCCATGTCGCCGTCGAGCCGGAAGGCGCCGGGCTGGAGGAGCAGGGCTTTGGCTGGAAAAACAGCCATGGCACGGGTACGGGCGGGGATACGATCACCAGCGGTCTCGAAGTCACCTGGACCACCACGCCTACCCGGTGGAGCAACGGCTTCTTCCAAAACCTCTTCGGCTATGAATGGGAACTGACAAAAAGCCCGGCAGGCGCGCACCAGTGGGTGGCGAAAGGCGCGGAGGCCATCATTCCGCATGCTCATGATGCGTCGAAAAAGCTGCTGCCCACCATGCTCACCAGCGACCTCGCGCTGCGGTTTGACCCGGTCTATGAAAAGATCTCGCGCCGCTTCCTGGAAAACCCTGACCAGTTCGCCGATGCCTTTGCCCGCGCATGGTTCAAGCTCACGCACCGCGACATGGGACCGCGCGCACGCTATCTGGGGCCCGAGGTTCCTGCGGAGGAACTCATCTGGCAGGACCCCATCCCGGCACTTGACCACGCGGTCATTGACGCGCAGGACATCGCGGCATTGAAGGGTAAAGTCCTCGCGAGTGGCCTCACTGTTTCTCAGCTCGTCTCCACCGCCTGGGCTGCGGCTTCCACTTTCCGCGGCTCCGACCTGCGCGGCGGTGCCAACGGGGCGCGCCTGCGTCTGGCCCCGCAAAAGGACTGGGAGGTGAATCAACCTGCGCTACTTGCCGTCGTGCTGCAAAAACTGGAGAGTATTCAGAGCGAATTCAACGGCGGGGCGAGCGGCGGCAAAAAGATATCCCTCGCCGACCTCATCGTGCTCGCCGGCGGCGCTGCCATCGAGCAGGCTGCAAAGAAGGCCGGGTATGACGTCACGGTACCCTTCACTCCGGGCCGCATGGATACCACACAGGAGAAGACGGACGTGGAATCCTTCGCAGTACTCGAGCCCATCGCTGATGGCTTCCGCAATTATCTCAAGGGCCGCTACACTGTGCCTGCCGAGGCGCTGCTGATCGATAAGGCGCAACTCCTCACCCTCACCGCGCCGGAATTGACCGTTCTCATCGGTGGCCTGCGCGTCCTCGGCGCCAATGCCGACGGCGGGAAATACGGCGTCTTCACGGACCGCCCCGAAACCCTGACCAATGACTTCTTCGTCAACCTGCTCGACATGAGCACGGAGTGGAAACAGGTCTCGCCCTGCGGCAATGCCTTCGCCGGTGTGGACCGCAAGACCGGCGCGCCCAAATGGAGCGCTACGCGAGTGGACCTCATCTTTGGATCCAACTCCGTCCTCCGCGCCCTCGCCGAAGTCTATGGCAGCGCGGACAGCGGGCAGAAGTTCGTCACGGATTTTATCGCCGCCTGGACCAAAGTGATGAACCTCGACCGCTTCGATGTGAAGCAGTAAGAGGACGGCTCAGCAGGCATCACCTGCTCTCATTGCCGGTCTTCCGCACCACGGGAGGCCGGCTTTTTGTTGAGAGTCCTCCGCTTTTTTGGCTCGGGAGCCAGGGTCATCTGTGGCGTCACGCGGATGCCCATGCGCTTGTAGAAATCCAGCATCTTGGCTGTAGCGGCGCGGCCAGCTTCAAGACCGAGGCGCACGATCTCCGGCATCTCTTCCGTTGGAGGCTCCTGGATTTTCGATGATTCGAGCATGGCTGCAAGTTCCTGACGGGTGCAGTTGCCGTGATCGGCGACCGGCACTGGCGGTGGATTGGAATTATCCCACAGCGCCCATTCATCGGCAAGCGGCAGGTAATCCTCTAAAAAGTGCTGCCGGCTGCGCGTGAACCTCCGGCGCACATCGGCCTCGGGCACCGCATGTCCACCGTGCGTTGTGCGCAGAGCGACACGCGCTACGGCTTGATCCGCGGAATCGAGCAGGATGTAATGCAGCACCACACGGAATCCGCTCTCCCGGGCGGCCCGCAGCAGCGCCATGTGAGTTACTCCGCTGAGGGTTGATTCGATGGCAAAGGCGGAGCCCGATTTCAGCAGACCATGGGCTTCCGATATCAGCAGGCGACCAGCCCTGAACGCCGAGAGAGACGGATCCAGCGGCGAGAGCCCGCGCGCGATTTCATCCGCATTCAAAAACCGACGGATGCCCATGCGCGGCAGCAGTTCCCGCGCGAGCGTCGTCTTGCCCGCGCCATTGCAGCCACCGATGAGGCAAAGTGTTGGTTTCATGGGTTTCCGCGGGGCCGCCAGGAGAGGTCTTCCGGTTCGACGACGTGTTGAGCGGCTTTCATGGACTTATTCTCTCTGTGCTGCAATCAGTCTCCTGATGCGGGCCTCCTGTTCGGCGCGGTATTCGGCGATCCGGCTTCGATCCGTTTCGGCGAGCGCTTGCTGGAGAGCGGCGGCCTCCAGATCCCGGCAGTAGGCCGGCGTTCCGGGCTGTTGCCGCCAGGAGTTGTCCAGGTCGCCACCGTCCACGGGGTCGAAGCCAAGATCGTTGATGAGATGAAGCACGGCGACCCTGGCGTCCGGTGAATCGCCGGCAACGGAGAGAGCGATTCGCCCCGCCGTTCCCTTGGGAACACCTTTCTCCAGAAGGCTCTGAGCGAAGATGTTATTGAAGGCCTTGATGACAGGACGCCCGATCTGTTGTGCGACCCATTGGCTGTCGGGCATGCCGCGATCGATCGCCTCGATGCGCCCATCGCGAAGCTCCGGGTGGTAGTTGCCGATGTCGATTACGATCACGCTGGCCGGCACGTTCGCAAACAACGCGCCCGGGAGATCGGCGACGGCCTTTGTCGGGATGGCGAGAATGACGATCTCTCCGGCCTTGGCGGCATCGGCAACGGAGACGGGCGTGGCACCGGTCTCCGCCGCCAATGCGGTCAGGCTTTCTGGTCCTCTGGAGTTCGCTATCGAGACGTGATGGCCGCGTCTGGCAAGGTGGCCCGCAAGGATTTTTCCCATGCTTCCCGCGCCGATGATCCCTATTCTCATCTCTCAGGACGGAGGGTATTTTTCAAACTTTGGCAGCGCGGGATTCATCTGATCCCACGCATGCGCGTCCGATACCCACACATCCACTTGCGGGTTGAACCAGCCTGGATCGTCCAGGCTCGCCGTTCGGATCGCGACAAATTGAGGGACGGCGTCGGGCTTTACCACGACGGGCGCGCCGCAGTCAGAACAAAAGCCCCGGCGGGTCATGCCACCCATCTCGCTGGGCGAGGGATGGAAGCGCGGTGAGCCCTGCAGGAGATGGAAGGCTTCCGACGGCACGATCACGAAAGACGAAAACGGACCTCCGCTGGATCGCTGACAATCCCGGCAGTGACAGTGCAGCATGAAGACCGGCTCCGCCGTGGATTCGTAGCGAATCGCGCCGCACGCGCATCCGCCTGAGAAGGGTGTCGTGGGGGTGGACATGTCCTGTTTGGTTGGAGGCTCCACGGTGATCAGCGGGAGAAGACGTTGAGTCCCTTGCCGGTTTCGAGGAAGGACTTCATGCTGGAGAGCACGCGCGGCCAGCCCCAGGAAACCTTGCCCGCCATTTTCGAGCCTTCCTTGAAGTTCCCGTGCGTTACCGTCAGGCACACCTGGTCTTTGATCGCCTCGATTTCAAAAGTGACGCGGGATTTGTCGGCGAGATCGTCCGGATCGGCCCATGTTATCACGAGGCGTTTGGGCGGGTCGCTTTCCAGGACTTTCCCGGTGATCCAAACTTCGCGCTCCTTGTCTCCGCCGATGTGCTCCCACTTCGAGCCTTTCTTCCAGTCGGAGACGTTGTCGATGCCGGCCCAGTACTGGCGCGTGAATTCCGGTTTGGTGATGGCCGCCCAGAGTTTCTTCGGGGTCGTGCGGATGAAGGTGGTGTAGACGAGCTTCGGTGGTTTCATGGTGTGGTTTACTTTTTGTTCTTTTTTTCGAGATCATTCTTCAGATCGCTCAATGCCTGAAGGCGGTGGCGTTCGTATTTGCCAATCCAGCGCTCGGAGATCTCGTGGATCGGCACTGGATTGAGGTAGTGCAGCTTCTCGCGCCCCTGCCAGACAACGGTGACCAGGTTCGCCGCTTCGAGCAGCAGCAGGTGCTTGGTCACCGCCTGCCGCGTCATGTCGAGGTGTGTGCACAGTTCCCCGAGCGTCTGCCCGTTGTTCGAGTGCAACAGGTCGAGCAATTTCCGGCGGCTTTCGTCAGCCAGGGCTTTGAAGACTGCATCCATCCCGCATCAAACATGCAACCATTTGGTTGCATGTCAAGCGCCGACCGAAAAATGCTGCTCTGAACATTCCTTTGAATGCCCGCCCACAACAGGCAGACTGGTTTCATGCCACATGCCATTCGCACGACCGACGGCAGGCCATGGAAACCCGGCCAGTCATTTTCCGCCACGCTCGCAGACGGGAGGGTGGCTCCTGCCGTCTGGGGTGGCTGTGCGCGGTATGAGACACTTCAGAAAAAGTGGCTCAACGTCCCCGGCAACGAACTTGCCCAGAGTGAGCAGGTTTCCGAAGTTGCC
Organism: Verrucomicrobiales bacterium; assembly: GCA_036262875.1. Lineage (GTDB taxonomy): Bacteria > Verrucomicrobiota > Verrucomicrobiia > Verrucomicrobiales > V1-33 > V1-33. The sequence continues at coordinate 49 of DATAIE010000491.1, read as the reverse complement.
ATTACGGATGAAGAATCCGGGAAAACCCGCTGGGGACCGGCTCCACCGG
>DATAIE010000490.1:0-2511 GCA_036262875.1 Verrucomicrobiales bacterium | reverse complement strand
CCGGCCACAAGCGGCTGGAAAGGGACCACGGGAATGTGATCCCGCAGATCCTCGCGTGAAATCCAGGCTCTCGAATCATCGCCGAAGGCTTTTGGACTGCGGCGGGAAGCGACAGCGCCACGCCGCTTTCGGCGGCGGGGTGTGTATCCGGACATATCCAGAATTTACGGCGGGGTCCTAACGTCGAGCGGGAGCCGTGCCCGCGATGGAGGCGTGTTCCCAAAGCGGTGTCGCGCTTCGCTTGCCACCGCAGTCCAAAAGCCTGCGGCCTTGCGGATGAGCGTCATCCTCCGGCCGTTACTTTTTCAACAGCCCGGCGATTACCTGCTCCTGTGCGGCAATAAGGGGATCGAACTTGGGAATCTCCACTCCGTTGTTGCCCTGCTCGTGTTTGCGGAAGCCGAAGAGGTAGGTTTCGTTTTGCGGCCGCCAGCGGTAGAAGAAGAGGCGGTTCTTTTCGATGATGGCTTTTGTCAGGCCCGGATTGTTTTGAGCGGCGCTGGCGGCGGCGGAATCGAGCGGCAGGCCGAGGCTCTTCACCAGAGCGGGTGCGGTTTCCCGGTAGTCGGTTTCGGTGAGGCTGACACCGTTCACGGTGGTCAGTTTCACGTCCTTCATGGCGCCGAGGAGGTCGGCAAAACGAAGTTCATGCGCTCCGGCCAGGGTGCGGATGGCATCGCGATAGAGCGCCAGTTTGGCGGCCTGTCCTTCGAGAGACGGCCATTTTTTCGTGTCCGCGCTTACCGCGGGAGGAGACATGAGGATTACGGAGGCTCCGCAGGACTTTTGGATCAATTCGAGAAGCCGCTCATAGCTGGCAATGAAGTCTTTGACGCCTGTCTCTCCCTTGAAAGCGTCTACGGCACCGTAACAGGCGATTACGATGGTGGGTTTGATCTCGTTCAGTTGCTTGCGCAGACGGTCCATTCCCTCCGCGGGAGGTCCGAAGTAGCTGCGGCTTTCACAGCGCGGAGTATCTCCGCTCCAGCCGAGATTGCGGATGCGGAGGTTCTTCCCGGCGGCGGCGGTGAGCGCAGTTTCCAGATGGCCGTAGTTGTAGTCGCGTTCCAAAAAGGCGTCGCCGAGCAGCACTACGGTATCTCCGTCCTTGAGGGCGAGAGGGCCGGTGGCCGCCGGGGCGGTTTGCGCAACGGGAGCCGGGTCAGCAGCGACAGCGGTGAGGCTGGCAGCGGTGAAGAGAGTGAGCAGGCGGAAAATCATGGAAAGAGCGGGGTTTCCTTCACTACGGCAGAGAATGCGGAGACTTAACAGCGGAAAATGAGTACGGAGCGGAGGGGTGAAAACTTCAAAGGTCAAACTTCAAAACATCAAAGAAACTCCAGGCACCAATGGGCGCGGTGAGGCGCGCAGCGTTTTGGACTGCGTGTGGCAAGCGTTAGCGCGACACCGGTTTGGGAGCCGGTTTCCATCGTAAAATCAGCTTCCTCCGGCTCCCGCCGCAGTCGAAATGTCGCGGGCGATGAATCCTGTGAGGGTCACGGCGTCGTGACCTGCACCCGCCCGAAGAGCCGGGCACGGGTGCTCAGGGGATCGACGGAGCGCCAGACTTCGGTTTGTGTGGAGTCGTGGTTGTCAGTGACGCTGACTTGTGTGGCGCTGATCGTCCATGCAGACAGGTCTGAGCTGAACTGGACGTCGAAGGCGGCATCGTCCGCGTTCGTACGGCGGATGAAAGTTAGGGTGGCATACGATTGTCCGGCGATCTGGGTGAAGCTGGCGGTGGGTGCCCGGTTTGGCTGGGCGCTCTGCGGGTTGCCGGCGAGCGCGTATTCGAGGCGGTTGGAGTATCCGTCTTTGTCATCGTCGGCGTCGGGCCCGCCGATGCCGGGATAGCCTGCCGCCCAGGTGGCGTAGGTCACGCCGCTGCCGTCGCCGGCGCCCGGATTGCCGTAAGGCTGGTAGCTGGCGCGCCATTCGGTGGCGAGGTTGTGATCGAGGCCGGCTTTGGCGGGAGTCTTCAGCACGAGCGTGGGGCCGGCGCCGTCCGGAGAGACCGGCCACGGGGCTGCGTCGTCATAGGTGAAGTCGATGATCGCGGCACCGGCACCGTAGCTGAGTTTGACCTCTTCGCCGCCATTGGCGAGATTGTCTGCCCCATAGGTGCCGGCCGTGGTGACACCGGGATAACGGATCGCGAAGGCGGCCGGATTCTTCACGAGCACGGCGTTGGCTCCCGCAGCGAGGCTGAAGGCGGCGGGGAAGTCGAAATTGACGCCCTTCGTAAAGCGCACGTCCGTCAGATCGATAGCGGAGCCGCTGATGTTCCGGAGTTCGATGAATTCCATCTCCTGCTCATCCCAGAGAGGATTCCAGCCAGGCGCAGCGATCTCCGCCGCAGTGAGTGCCCCTGGATTGTAGTTGATTTCAGTGACACGCAGAGCGGCGGCGTAGGCGGAGACGTCCGGGGTGCCGGAGACGAATTGAAGCGGCTCGGACCAGAAACTCCACCGTCCCGTGTTGTCCTTGTGGCGGACGCGGGCCCGGTAGGTA
>DATAIE010000489.1:0-6577 GCA_036262875.1 Verrucomicrobiales bacterium | reverse complement strand
GACGCTCCTTCACATCCGGGCAGTCGGGTTCGATCACTTTGGCGCGGCTGATGACTTCGCAGCGTTCCGGGGTGAGGCGCAGGATGAGGAGTTCCCCGTGTTCGGTGAAACAGAGAAAGCGGTCGCTCCGGTCCATCTGTGTGAGAAAGGCCGTGCCCCAGTTCACTTCACCGCCGCGGGCCACGATGTCCCTGTTTTCCCAGCAGCGGGCGCCGGTATCCCATTTCAGGCCGCGCAGTTGACCGTAGCTGCACACTCCGTAAAAGCAGCCATCGCGCAGGACGGGCGTGCACATCAGCGCATTGAGATGCGTGGTGCGGGTGGCGCTTTCCTTTTCGGTTTCCCAGACGATTTCCGGCCGCGAGTCGCCGGGCTGGAGCCGCAGCATTTTCGAGCCGCTCCAGTAACTGCTGACAAGCACCATATCTCCCTGTTGCCGCGGGGCGGCGATGCTCACTCCGTATTTGATAGGCCAGGGAATGCTCCACAGTTCGCGGCCTGTGTCAGGATCGACTCCAAAGACAGCGCCGCCGGTCCATTGGATGAGCAGGGGCCGGCCGTGATTGTCGCACAGGGTGGGAGGGGAATAGCCGGGCTCTCTCACCGTGAGGGCCTTCCAGCGTTCCTTTCCCGTTTTGAGATCAAGCGCCAGGAGACAGGAGCCCTCTCCGGCTGCCAGGCAGATGAGCATGTCTTTGTAGACAAGCGGATGCGCGGCAAATCCCCACATGGGGGCTTTGCATTTATAGTCCTTTTCGATCTCGCGTTCCCATACCACGTTTCCCGTCGCGGCTTCCAGACAGGCGAGACGCCCCTGAATGCCGAGAAAATAGACAAACCCGTCATGAACGGTGGGAGTGGCGCGCGGCCCGGCGGGATAGTCCACCGTGCATGGCGTTTCCCGTTTGTATTCCCAGAGCGTCCTGCCGCTGGCGGCGTCGAGGCAGAGGAGCCGCTCCGTGCCGGGAATGGCGTGGTCGATCGCGGGCTTCGCCGCGCCCGGTTCGGGCGGAAGGCGGTCCGGCAGAAAGACGCGTCCGCCCGCGACGGCGGGGCCCGCGTAGCCTTTCCCGCATTTGGCTTCCCAGAGGACCTTTGGCCCGCCCTCCGGGAATTTCCCGCACAGCCCCTCCTCCCGCCACACCCCGTCGCGCGCGGGGCCCATCCATTGAGGCCAGTCCGCGGCCGGGACAGGTGCGGCCCACAGCAAGGGGAGCAGGAGGTGCAGGGGAAATCGCGGGAAGAACTTCAGCATGCCCTCAGTTTCCCCGGCTGCGGTGGCGGATCAAGGACCACCCGCCCCATGAAAGCGGCCCGCGAAAAGAAAGGAGCGCGGACATCCTGTCCGCCCCGTCAACCCGTGCTCCTCCTTTCTTGAATAAAATCCCAGCCCTGGGAATGCGCCGCCGCTCTTACTAACGCGACTGGGAGCGCCGCCGTCCCGGCGGCTCCGGTTTCCAGCACGCTCCTCCCGCACGGCAAACGATTGATTCCGGTCATTTTGGTATGTGCGAATTCGATTCCACCGGCATGGCCGTTGCTTTACATAGAGGGGCCTGTGTTAGGTCTCCCGTGCGCCCGCGACAGGGCATCAATTCCCAGCCTGAACAACCCTCATGAATCTGAGAAATCTCTCCCTCGCTCTTCTCTCCGGCTGCCTGTGGACGGGCCGTGCCGGTGCTGTCGAGTTTCGCTCCATCGCCTCGGTGGTTTCGGACACGGCGGCCATGGATTATTATCCTGCCGCGGGATTGATCGAAGGACCCGGCGTGGGTTTCGATACAGTGGCTCCCTTCAATCGTCTCAGCGGCACGACATGGGTCACCAATGACCCTAACGGTTACCCTTCCAACTACTTTGTTCCGCCGCCGGTGCCTTCCGCGAAGCTCGTCTTCGACCTTGGTTCGGATGTGCTGCTGGCGGAGATCAGCGTGTGGGGTTATGTCACTGGCATCGAGGGAAACAGCATGAAGGACTTTTCGCTCCGGTTTGCCACGGGTGCCGAGGGGCCGGCGGGCGCGGGGACCTCCATCACCTTCAATCCAACCTACAGCGCCGGTCCGCAGATTTCGCCGCGGCAGAGTTTTCTTTTCGGGCAGGCCGTCACTGCGCGTTATGTGGAACTGGTACCCTTGAGCAACAACAGCGCGCTGGGTCCCGGAGGGGATCGTGTGGGATTTGGAGAGGTCGCTTTTGAAACGATTCCGGTGGTCGCCGGTTCGTCGGTGGATCTCCCGGCGGACTTTGCGCTGGGGACCTCCAGTTTCGTGAAAAGCTTCAATCTTCCGGTGCGGAATCTCGGGGCCTCGCCGCTGACGCTGAGCGCTCCGGTTTTTACCGGTGCAGCCGCGGCGTCCTTCAGTGTCGTGGACGTGCCTGCCACTCTCCCTCCCTACTCGGCGGGGGTGATCAAACTGAAATTCGATCCCGCGGGTCTCGCGGGCGGGGATGTGAGCGCCACATTCAAGGTGAATACCAATACCGTTGCGGCACCGGTGGCGCAGACGATTATCACGGCGGGAATCCCCGCGGTGCCCGCCAGCCGGTTTTATCCCGTCGCCTCCGTGGTGTCCGCCACGGACAGCACGGACTTCTATAAAGTGGCCGGCCTGATCGAAGGGCCGGGAGTGGGATTCAATCAGGAGCAGCCTCACGAACAGATCATTGCCTCCGCGGCGGCCTCGCTCTGGGTGACGGATGCTCCAAACGGGGCGGCGAGCTACTTCGCTCCCCCGCCAGCCGTTACGCCGCTCCTCACCTTTGACCTGGGAGCGGAGGTGCTGCTCTCGGAAATCAGCGTGTGGGGATACTCCTCCAGCAATTCCAACGGCATGCGCGATTTCACCCTCTCCTTTGCCACCGCCGCCGAGGGGCCTGCCGGGGCGGGGACTTCGATCACCTATCAACCCACCTTCACCGCGCAGTTTGGCGAGACTGTGCGCGACAGTTTTCCGTTCACAGGGAACGTCACCGCCCGTTATGTCGTTCTAAAACCTCTGAATAACTGGGGGACCGAAGGCGTCGCCCCCGGTGGCGACCGCGTGGGGATCGGTGAGGTGGCCTTCCAGATGCCCGTGCCAACGACCCCGCCGGTCGACTTCCGCATCACCGCCGCCACCCGCAATGCACAGGGCCAGTTCCGCATCACGTTTGGGACGCAGGCAGGCTCGCTTTTCACCGTCTACCGCTCCACCGACCTGAACACCTGGAGCGCCTTGCCAAATCCCATTACCGGAGCCGCCGGCAGCGCCGACTACACCGATACCACCGCTCTCCCCGCGGGAGCCGGAAAAGTGTTTTACCGGGTGCTCCGCACGACGGTTCCGTAGAGCCGCGCCATGCAGCGGGCATTGGGAGGAATGCTTGCAAAATGGGGGGTTCTTTTAGGAACCGGAAATATCCGGGCAATCCGCAAGGAAAGGGGGTGTTAGCGTCGGAAATACTTACATCTGTTGAGCCGACGGATTTACCGTGATTTTGGGATCGAAAAAAAATTCGATTTTATCTCGCTGATAATGAGTTCCTTAGGAGGGGGCGTCAGTTATTTTTTATTGATTGGCCTCTGCTTTGCTTTCCCTTGGAATCCGCAAGATTCAGAATTTTCACTGAATTCACTCTCACTCTCAGCTTTTGCCCTTCGGGCTCCAACTTCCCCTAAATACCCAAATGAAAAAAACCCTGTTCAAAGCCTTTTCTGCCCTCGCCCTCGCCGGTGCCTTCGGATCCAGCGCCTTTGCGGCCCAAATCACGATTACCGCTGACAGCGACTACCGCAGCGGAGGCGGCGGTGAATTCAACGTCCGTGCCGCGGATGCCTCGGGCGAAGCCCTGCTGGCTCCCAGCCTGGCTCTTGGCTATACGATCGTGAACGGCACGACCCTGGGCACGGCGAACGGCACCAGAATGAATCCCGGATTCAACAGCCAGGTTGGATTTGAGACCTTCTGCATCGAATATAACGAAAGCATCACCATCGGTGGCACTTACTCCGCTTCGATCAGCCTTGGCTCGATTTACGGCGGTGTCGCAGGCGGCGTCGATCCGGACGGTGCCGGTCCTTTGCCCACCACGGACTTGATTTCCGTCGGCACAGCCTTCCTCTACAACAGCTTCGCAAAGGGAACGCTCTCGGGTTATACCTACGCGAACGGCACCAGTCGTGCCGCCAGCGCCGCTAAACTTCAGGAAGCCTTCTGGTTCCTCGAAGACGAAATCACTCTCACTGCGGCTCAGATCACGGCGAATGCCTTCCTCCAGGCGGCGTTCACCGCCTTTGGCACTCCCGGTGCCGGTATTGGTGACCTCGCGGGCGGCGCGAAGAAGAACAACACCATCTTCAATGTGGCGGTGTTGAACCTCGGTGGAGCCGCTCCCAACCAAAAGCAGGACCAACTGATCCTGAACGACAACCACTTCGCGGTTCCTGATGGCGGCACCACCGCCGCCCTCATGGGCTTGAGCCTCACCGGCCTCGCCCTCCTGCGCCGCAAGAAAGCCTGATCGTTCTGATACGGCAGCACTAACTTCTCCGAAGGGCCACCCGTTAGGGTGGCCCTTTTTTTGTGGCGGTTGTGCCGAAGTGGCCTATTCTGCCATTCATTGAATATTCATTCCCCGCCGTTCCATAAGCATCGTTTGCATGCCGGAATTCGTTTCAGAAAATTCCGGCAGCGAAAGAGCGCGGGCTGCACCTCATTGAAAATCATCCGGTCCCGATCCCGGTGCCTATGAGAACCCGCCCCGTTTTTCCATGGATCCTGAGCGCGCTGGTGGTCTGCCTGGGAGCGGGCATTGCGCTGCGGGCGGTGCGGATGGATCGAAAACCGGCAGCGGGGTCCACTTCTTCCCGCTCTGTTTCTGATTTATCCACGGGAAATGCCACACCGCCGGGGGCGAAGGAAACGGTTGTGGAAAGCGGCAGACTTAATCCTGCGGAACTCGACTCCGCACTCCGCTGCTTCCGGCAGTGGACCAGGCTCTACACCGCGGCGAAAAATCCGGCCGAGCGGACCGCTCTCCTGGATTCCGGAAAGAACTTTGCGACAGCGCACCGGCAGGCGATGAAGCAGCTCATCGCGGAAAACCCGCGGCGGGCTCTGGAAAAGGCCGTGCCGGCAGTCACCCGGCAGCAGTTGCCCGCGGAGATTTTGTCGCAAATAGAGGAGCGGATCAATGCCCGCGGCACCTACCGTGTCGTTGCCTCCTGGCCGGCGGAGTCTGAAGCAGCCGTGCAACGGGTGGTGGAAACCGGCGGAACCCGTTATGAAGCATTCGTTTTTGGCCGGCGGCTGACTCAGACGACGAGCGACCGGGCTTATCTGAGCGGTGTCGCCGTGGGCCGGTCGCTGGCTCTCGATGAGCGTCCGTTTCGCGTGATGGAGCCGGGTGAAATTCCCGGGGCAGCCAAAGAGGTGGATCGCACCTGCCCCGTTTCCGGAGAGTCGGTGCCGGTCGCGGACCGGGCGGCACTGCCGCCGGTGACGGAGAAAACTCCCGCCGTGGAGGCGGGTGGAGTGATTCATTACCTTTGCTCCGGAGGCCACATTGCGGCGTTTGAAAAACAACTGATTGCCTACGAGGGCGGCACCGGTGGTCCGGTGAGTCCTTCGGGCGCGGTTCCCGGAGGCACCGCCACGGGAGTGAAATCCATTCTCTACGTAAGAGTCGCCTTCTCCGATACCCGCGTGGAATCCCAGACGGAGGCAGAGGCCTGTACCATGATGGAGCAGGTCAACGACTGGTATGTGAAAAGCAGCTATGGCGCGCTTTATTTCCTCACCACGGTTTCTCCTCTCGTGATCCTTTCGCACCCTGAAGCGTATTACACCAGTGAAAGTGACCACTATGGCCTCCGGGCGGATGCCCTCGCTGCGGCGGCGGAGATGGGGTATGATGCGAGCGCCTTTGATTTCGATATCGTGATCTATTCGGGCGGCCCCGGGAATTTCAATGGAGCGGCCAGCATTGGAAGCAGGGGCGTCTGGCTGAAGGTCGCGAATCCCGGCATCGCCTGCCATGAGTTGGGGCACAACCTCGGCCTCTACCACGCCAATTCATGGTATACCTCCGGACGGTCGATCATCGGAGACGGTTACCATATCGAGTATGGAAACGGCTTCGATACCATGGCGGCTGCGGCTGCGGGTCCCTATCAATTCAATGCCGCCTTCAAATCCCAACTGGGCTGGCTCACACGCGAATTTGTTCACGACATTCGCCGCAGCGGCCTCTACCGCATCCATGCCTTTGACCAGACCCGGCTCGATCCAGCGAACCGCTATGCCTTCAAGGTGAGCAAGGACGGCGAACGGGATTACTGGGGCGAATACCGTCAGGAGTTCGGTTCTGTATTCCCCACGCTGCGCGACGGGGTGTTGCTCAACTGGAGCCCGTGGTCAAAAAGCGCGGGCGGCACTCACCTGCTCGACACCACGCCGGATTCGCCGGACGGTGTTTACGACGCGGCGTTGACCATCGGGCGGACGTTTTCGGATTTCGGAGCGGGCGTGCATATCACTCCGGTGGGCAAAGGCGGGACGGTTCCCGGGTCTCTCGATCTGGTCGTAAACCTCGGCGC